>NZ_JANCLM010000022.1:0-98988 GCF_024259445.1 Pseudomonas sp. DVZ6 | reverse complement strand
GGTGGGTTGGGGGGGGGGTGGCCCGGGGTTTGCAGGGGGGGCCAACCCCCGCTCCCACGCAGATTTCATCATTTCGTCACCATTCCTCCGCCAAACCGTAAACCGCCAAGGCCAGTCTGAAACTCCCGCATCCTATCTGGGAGACAGGCAATGGCACATGATCACGCAGGTGTGTACCAACCCAACGCCAAGGCTCGCAAGCAACAGGAAAAGGACCAGCGCCGCATGGAGTTCCGTCGCGCGATCGAAAGCTACTGCGACCAGCGCCAGCTGCTGCGCGAACTGGCCGACTACCCCGACCTGCAGGACATCACGGTGTGGCAGGTATCGGCGGCAACTTCCCCGAGAAACGCTCAACAAGCCCACTGATTTGCGCACGTTCGCCGCGGATGAACGCCTGGAACGCCAAGGCGACCGGCGACTGGCGCTTGCTTTTGGATTGCACCAGGCACCAGCTGCGGTACAGCGGCAACTCCTCCACCGGCAGTTCCCTGAGCACGCCGGTGGCCAGCTCCAAATTGACTGCGTGGCGGGTCAGCAGGGCGATGCCCAGGCCGGCCACCACGCATTCGCGCTGGGCATCGGTTGAGGCTACCTCGAGGGTCTGGGTGAAGTGCACGCGCTTGTCCTTGAAGAACTCCTCGCAGGCCTTGCGCGTGCCCGAGCCCTGCTCGCGAACCAGCAGGGTATGAGGTTCGAGGTCCTGCAGGCGCAGTTGCTCCAGCTTGCACAGCGGGTGGTCCGGCGGTGCCACGGCGATGATCGGGTTGTTGAGGAAGGGCAGGAATTCCAGACCCATGTCCTGGGGCACCATGGACATGATGGTCAGGTCGTCGCGGTTGTCCGAAAGGCGCCGGATCGCCTGGGCCCGGTTGACCACCGTGAGGGTGAGGTTGACCTCCGGGTGGCGCTGCTTGAAGGCGGCGAACAGGTGTGGCACGAAGTACTTGGCGCTGGACTCGATCGCCAGTTTCAGCTGCCCCTGCAATGAGCCCTGCAGGTCCGACAGCTGCATGTCGAGGTTCTCCAGGCGCCCGAAGATATCCCGGCTGGCGCGTTGCAGCGCCTCGGCCGCCTCGGTCAGGTAGAGCTTCTTGCCGACGTACTCGAACAGCGGCTGGCCGACCAGCTCCTCGAGTTGGCGGATCTGTAGACTAACGGCGGGTTGCGTCAGCGCCATCTCCTCGGCCGCCCGGCTGTAGGAGCGCAGATCACACACCTCGTTGAACACCTGCAGTTGACGTAAAGTCATACGCATCAAGGACTTACGCATTTTTTCCGGGGCTCCGGCAAAACCTTGTTACCTCACTATAAGCTTTTGCTAATGCTGCCCCTAACAAATATTGATTTTTGTTTATCGATCTTCAGCGCTAGGGTGAATATGCGACTGGCCAGCGACGTCTGGTCACGCGCCGACCGGTAAAACCGGATCGTCTGTTCCTACGGCTTTGGGAAGACTCCAGTGATAACAAAAATCCTGATCGCCAACCGGGGTGAGATCGCAGTTCGGATCGTGCGTGCCTGCGCCGAGATGGGCATTCGCTCCGTCGCGATCTATGCCGACGCCGACCGTCACGCCCTGCACGTCAAGCGCGCCGACGAGGCCTACAGCATCGGTGCCGAGCCCCTGGCCGGCTACCTGAACCCGCGCAAGCTGGTGAACCTTGCTGTCGAGACCGGCTGCGATGCCCTGCATCCAGGCTACGGTTTCCTGTCGGAAAACGCCGAACTGGCAGAAATCTGCGCCGAACGTGGAATCAAGTTCATCGGCCCGTCCGCTGATGTCATTCGCCGCATGGGCGACAAGACCGAAGCGCGCCGCACCATGATCGCGGCCGGTGTCCCGGTCACCCCCGGCACCGAAGGCAACGTCGCCGATATCCATGAAGCCCTGCGCGAGGGTGACCGCATCGGTTACCCGGTGATGCTCAAGGCCACCTCCGGTGGCGGCGGGCGTGGCATCCGCCGCTGCAACAGCCGTGAAGAGCTGGAGCAGAACTTCCCCCGTGTCATCTCCGAGGCCACCAAGGCCTTCGGCTCGGCGGAAGTGTTCCTGGAAAAATGCATCGTCAACCCCAAGCACATCGAGGCGCAGATCCTCGGTGACAGCTTCGGCAACGTGGTGCACCTGTTCGAGCGCGATTGCTCGATCCAGCGCCGCAACCAGAAGCTCATCGAGATTGCTCCGAGCCCGCAGCTCACCCCCGAGCAGCGCGCCTATATCGGCGACCTGGCGGTGCGCGCAGCCAAGGCGGTGGACTACGAGAACGCCGGTACCGTGGAGTTCCTGCTCGCCGATGGCGAGGTGTACTTCATGGAAATGAACACGCGGGTGCAGGTGGAACACACCATCACCGAGGAAATCACCGGCATCGACATCGTCCGCGAGCAGATTCGCATCGCCTCCGGCCTGCCGCTGTCGATCAAGCAGGAAGACATCCAGCACCGCGGCTTCGCGTTGCAGTTCCGCATCAACGCCGAAGATCCGAAGAACAACTTCCTGCCCAGCTTCGGCAAGATCACCCGCTACTACGCTCCCGGCGGCCCCGGCGTGCGCACTGACACGGCGATCTATACCGGCTACACCATCCCGCCGTTCTACGACTCCATGTGCCTGAAACTGGTGGTCTGGGCACTGACCTGGGAAGAAGCCATGGACCGCGGCCTGCGAGCCCTGGACGACATGCGCGTGCAGGGGGTGAAGACCACCGCCGCGTATTACCAGGAAATCCTGCGCAACCCGGAATTCCGCAGCGGGCAGTTCAACACCAGCTTCGTCGAAAGCCACCCTGAACTGACCAACTACTCGATCAAGCGCAAACCCGAAGAGCTGGCCCTGGCCATCGCCGCCGCCATCGCCGCGCACGCAGGCCTGTGAGGAACCGAACAATGTCCAAGAAAATCTTTGTTACCGACACGATCCTGCGCGACGCCCACCAGTCCCTGCTGGCTACCCGCATGCGCACCGAAGACATGCTGCCGATCTGCGACAAGCTCGACAAGGTCGGCTACTGGTCGCTGGAAGTCTGGGGCGGCGCCACCTTCGACGCCTGCGTGCGCTTCCTCAAGGAAGACCCGTGGGAGCGCCTGCGCAAGCTGCGCGCCGCATTGCCCAACACCCGCCTGCAGATGCTCCTGCGCGGCCAGAACCTGCTGGGCTACCGCCACTACAGCGACGACGTGGTCAAGGCCTTCGTCGCCAAGGCGGCGGTCAACGGCATCGACGTGTTCCGCATCTTCGACGCCATGAACGACGTGCGTAACCTGCGCGTGGCCATCGAGGCGGTGAAGGCCGCCGGCAAGCACGCCCAGGGCACCATCGCCTACACCACCAGCCCCGTGCACACCATCGATGCCTTCGTGCAGCAGGCCAAGCAGATGGAAGCCATGGGCTGCGACTCGGTGGCGATCAAGGACATGGCCGGCCTGCTGACCCCGTTCGCCACCGGCGAGCTGGTCAAGGCGCTGAAGGCCGAGCAGTCGCTGCCGGTGTTCATCCACTCCCACGACACCGCCGGCCTGGCCGCGATGTGCCAGCTCAAGGCGGTGGAAAACGGCGCCGACCATATCGACACCGCGATTTCCAGCTTCGCCTGGGGCACCAGCCACCCGGGTACCGAATCGATGGTCGCCGCGCTCAAGGGCAGCGAGTTCGACACCGGCCTGGACCTGGAGCTGCTGCAGGAGATCGGCCTGTATTTCTACGCCGTGCGCAAGAAGTACCACCAGTTCGAGAGCGAGTTCACCGCCGTGGACACCCGCGTGCAGGTCAACCAGGTGCCGGGCGGGATGATTTCCAACCTGGCCAACCAGCTCAAGGAGCAGGGCGCGCTCAACCGCATGAACGAAGTGCTGGCGGAGATCCCGCGGGTGCGTGAAGACCTCGGCTTCCCGCCGCTGGTGACCCCGACCTCGCAGATCGTCGGCACCCAGGCGTTCTTCAACGTGCTGGCCGGCGAGCGCTACAAGACCATTACCAACGAAGTGAAGCTGTACCTGCAGGGCGGTTACGGCAAGGCTCCGGGCGTGGTCAACGAGCAGCTGCGCCGCCAGGCCATCGGCAGCGAGGAAGTGATCGACGTGCGCCCGGCCGATCTGCTCAAGCCGGAGATGGCCAAGCTGCGTGCCGATATCGGCAGCCTGGCGCACTCCGAGGAAGACGTGCTGACTTTCGCCATGTTCCCCGACATTGGCCGCAAGTTCCTCGAGGAGCGCGAAGCCGGCACCCTCAAGCCCGAAGCCCTGCTGCCGATTCCGGAAGCCGGCGCGGTGGGCTCGGTGGGCGGTGAGGGCGTACCGACCGAGTTCGTCATCGACGTGCACGGCGAGACCTACCGCGTCGACATCACCGGCGTGGGCGTCAAGGCCGAAGGCAAGCGCCACTTCTACCTGTCCATCGACGGCATGCCGGAAGAAGTGGTGTTCGAGCCGCTCAACGACTTCGTCGGCGGTGGCGGCAGCAAGCGCAAGCAGGCCAGCGAACCGGGCCATGTCAGCACCACCATGCCGGGCAACATCGTCGATGTGCTGGTCAAGGAAGGCGATGTGGTCAAGGCCGGCCAGGCAGTGCTGATCACCGAGGCGATGAAGATGGAGACCGAAGTCCAGGCGGCCATCGCCGGCAAGGTCGTGGCCATCCACGTGGCCAAGGGCGACCGGGTAACCCCGGGCGAGATCCTGATCGAGATCGAAGGCTGACAGAAGCCTTCATCTGCAAGCGGTTAACCTCTGGGGAGCGAATGCTCCCCTTTTTTTGTCATTCCATCTGCACTATTTTGCAGAACAAGACATGGAGGCTTTAAAGCTTATGTATTTTGATGCAGATTATTTGTTGAACCTTTGTAAAAATCTGCACTATGCTGCATATCGAAGGAATGGTTGACCCCTTCACATGCAGTCAATCACAGGCGGCCCATGCACAGACTTACGCTCCAGCTCCATGACGACGGCAAGTGGCAGGACGCTCTGGCGATGGCCTTCGCACAGCCGGAGCACAGCCTCGCCAGCCCTTGCGAGTTTGGCTATCTGTCCGATTACGTCAGGGCGAATCCGGATGGCTATGACAGCCTGTTCTGCCGGGCGGCGAGTGCAATGCTGCCGGTGGATTTTGGCAACCATCGCCTGCCCCACGCCCCTGCATTCCTTTACGACATCGCGCCTGCTGGTGCCGCCAAGTGTTTCCTGCTCAAGCATATTGGCCGCGAGAAGCCGGCCGGCATGGGAGAGGACCTGTTTCTGCTTGGGCGCTCCACCCCTGCGCCGATCGGCAACCTGCGCATCAAGGAGTCCTTCGAGCAACTGGATCTGGCAAGCCCCATCGGTTTTACCCGCGAGGATGTCGTTTCCCGGGATCAGCGCTTTCTCGAGTACGCCTATGAGCAGGGAGCGGCCATTGGCGGTGCGACCGGTGCTGGCGGAGAAGCGCCGAAGCTGTTGATGACCGAGGACGAAAGCGGGCAGTTGTACCCGGATGCCGTGCTTGCCGACGAACACGCTCGCCGTCACTGGTTCATCAAATTTGCCAGAAACCAGGCACTGGTCGATGACCAGGAGATTCTGCGAGCCGAGCACCTCTACTACAAAGCCTTGCAGCGTTTAGGTATTGATACGGTCGCCAGTGAACATATGGCGTTGGAGGAGGGCCGCAAGCCCAGCCTCTGGATGGCGCGCTTCGATCGTAAGGTGTCCGCAGGGGGGGTGCAGCGCCTTGCGGTGGAGTCGGTCTACTCGTTGTGCGGCGTGACCGAGCCCGGCAGCCGTATGGGTCACCTGGAAGTGATCGATACCCTTGTCGCCCTATGGCATGAGGCTGGGCAGTCGGATCAGGTGCCTGGGCTGATTGCGGACTACCTGCGCCGCGACCTGATCAACAAGATCCTGGGCAACTCCGACAACCATGGACGCAATACCGCCATCATCCGCACCCGCGATACGGTGCGCCTGGCGCCAATCTATGACCTTGCGCCGATGGTGATGGATCAGGAGGGGGTAACCCGGACAACCAAATGGCCAGTGCCGATCGAGCGGGCTGGTGAAATCGACTGGATGGCGGTGTGCGACGCCCTGGCCTCGGTCATTGACCCGGAGCAGGCGTACCAGCGTTTGCGCGAGGATGCCCGCCAGTTGCTGGCATTGCCCGATATCCTGAGCGGACTGGGGTTGGCAAGCCGAGTCATGAATCACCCGGCGATTGCGCTGGGCAAGCTTGAGCGGCGGATGGCCGAGTGGGGGTTGGCATGACGGTATCCATCGATGCCCGCGGGTTGTTGATTGACGGTGTGCGTGAGGGAATCGCCGACGGCAGCCTGGAGCTGGGCGCAGCGGTCAGGCGCTTGCGTACGGAAGTGGCGAAGATGCAGCAGACCCAGTTTGCGCGGATGTGCAAGGTTTCGGTTCGCACGTTGATCCAGATCGAACAGGGGGAGGGCAACCCCACGCTCAAATCGCTGAATGCGGTCTTCAAGCCGTTCGGGCTGCAGATGGGCGTCGTCAGGCGTCATCGTCAGATCAGATGAGGACCTTGGGGGCAAGTCTGCTCCCACGCATTACCGTGGGAGATCGCCCAGCCCTTCAGGCTACGCTGTCGCGCAGGTAACAGAGTTCCAGCGTGGGAGCGGGCTTGCCCCGCGATAAGGTCAGCCCTGGCGACAGGCCTCCAGCGTCCTCGCCTGACCTTCAGGTTGCTGGTTATCCACACTCAACCATCGCTCGAACCCCGCCGCCACCGCCGGCCATTCGCCGTCGGTAATCGAATACCACGCCGTATCCCGGTTGCGGTCCTTGACCACCATGTGCTGACGGAACACACCTTCGAAGACGAAGCCGAAGCGCTCCGCCGCGCGTTTGGAGCGGGCATTGGCGTCGTTGCACTTCCATTCCAGACGGCGGTTGCCCAGCTCGAAGCCCAGCTTGCCCAGCAGGTACACCGCCTCGGTGCCTTTCGGCGTGCGTTGCATGGCGGCGCCGAAGGCGATGTGGCCGATCTCGAAGCGGCCCTGTTCCGGGACGATCGACATGTAGCTCAGGATGCCTTGAACCTGGCCGCTGGCGCGGTCGATCACGCTGTAGAACAGCGGATCGCGGCTGGCGGCGTTGCCTTGCAGCCAGTGGTCGAAGCCGGCGCGCTCGGCAAATGGGCCGTAGGGCAGGTAGTCCCACAGCACCGGGTCCGAACCCGGACCTTGCAGTACTTCCCAGAGGTCGTCGCCATGGCGGGCCGGATCGAGCTTTTCCAGGCGGATGAAACGGCCTTCCATAGGGTCGGCCTTGGGTGTGCCGGCGGGCTTCCAGTTCAATGCGTCGTTCATGTTCGGCCTACAGTGCTTTGCGAAATTGAATGAAGCCTGGCCGCTCGGCGACCTGTTCGTACAGGCTGATGGCGGTGGCGTTGGTCTCATGGGTCAGCCAGTGCACCTTCGTGCAGTCGGCGGCCTTGGCCGTCGCGTAGACATGCTCGATCAACTGGCGGCCAATACCCAGACCGCGTTGCTCGCTGTCCACGTAGAGGTCCTGCAGGTAGCAGGAATTCTGGATGCTCCAGTTGGTGCGATGGTAGATGAAGTTGACCAGGCCCACTGCCTTGCCGTCGACCCAGGCCAGGGTCGAATGGGTGGGCTCGTTGGGGTCGAGCAGGCGTTGCCAGGAGCTGACGTAGATCTCGTCGGCCAGTTCGGTCTGGTAGAAGCGCAGGTAGGCCTGCCACAGGGAGCGCCAGGCGGCGTGATCGTGGGCGCCGACCGGGCGCAGGGTAACGTGGCTCATGGGCTTTTCCTTCAGAGATCGCGCATGTGCGCGGCGAGTTGGTTGTCCAAGTGGTCATTGCTGGCGCCGAGGCCTTCGCACACGCCGGCAATGTCCTGCGCCGAGCGGTTCTGGCTCAGCTTGCGCGCACCTTGCAGGCGGCTGATGGGCAGGCGGATGCCGACGATGGCGCGGAGCATGCCGTCGAGGTAGTCGCTGGGGGCGTCAGACACTTTCCAGGGTTCGTTGCGGTGTTGTTCATGGCGTTCGGTGAGGCGGGTGACGATGCCCAGCAACGACTGGGCGTTGTGGATAACTTCGACCGGGCCGTAGGCGTGCACAGCCAGGTAGTTCCAGGTCGGCACCACCTTGGGGTTGTCCGCCTTGCTCGGGTAGTAGCTCGGGCTGACGTAGGCATCGGCACCGGGAAACACCAGCAGCGCCTCGCCCCCTTGCTCCAGGTCCTGCCACTGGCGGTTGGCCCGAGCGAGGTGGGCGTAGACCGTGCCGAACTCGCCTTCGCCGGTCTCGACCAGTACCGGCAGGTGGGTGGCCAGCAGGCCCTGTTCACCCTGGCTGACCAGCAGCGCCAGGCGGGTTTGCAGCATGTGCCGGTGCAGGCGGTCGAGGTCGTGTTCCTGGTGGGGCTTGTTGTTGTACATGCTGGATGTCCTTGTTGAATGGCTCCATGCTAGGCAGGCTATTGGCTCTGGGTAAGAGCCATTCACGGCTGTTTTCATAGGTCCAATGCCATGATCGAACGTTGCCATCCTCTGCCTTTCGACCCCACGGGTATCGTCCTGGACCGCCGCCGCGGGCTGAGCCAGCAGCTCTACCATGCCTTGCGCGCCAGGGTTTTGGATGGGCGTTTGGGCAGCGGCACGCGGTTGCCGGCCACCCGCGACCTGGCGGCGATGCTGACGCTGTCGCGAAACAGCGTGGTGCGGGCCTACGACCAGCTGTATGCCGAAGGCTTCATCGAGAGCCGGGTCGGCGATGGCACCTATGTGAGCCAGCTACCGAAACTATCCACACAATTATCAACAGGGTTATCCCTGGGTTTATCAACAGACTTATCCACATTTCGCACTGCGGATACTGAGGATTTATCCAGTCAGGCTGTCATCAGCGAGCCCCTGCAACGTCTGAAAAATCATCATTTGCCGCTGCCCAGGGGCGGGGCACCCAGGGCTTTTCGCGTGGGTGTGCCGGCGTTCGACCTGTTCCCGTTCGAGGTGTGGGCCAAGCTGCAAGCGGGTTTCTGGCGAAATCCCGACCCGGCGATGCTGGGTTATGGCGACCCGGCGGGTGAGTGGCAGCTGCGCGAGTTGATTGCCACCTACCTGCGACGCTCGCGGGGGCTTTACTGCGCGGCTGAACAAATTGTGATCACCAGTGGCGCGCAGGAGGCCATCAGCCTTTGTGCACAGCTGCTGTTGCAGCCTGGCGATGGCGTGGCTGTGGAAAACCCGGGGTACCGGGCTGCCGGGCATGCGTTCGCGATGGCCGGGGCGACGCTCAGGGGTGTGCCGGTGGATGCCGAGGGCATGGACTGCGCGAGACTGGCCGAGATGCCCGAGTGCCGGCTGGCCTACGTGACGCCTGCCCACCAGTACCCCACGGGTATCACCATGAGCCTGGCTCGTCGCCTGTCGTTGCTGGCCTGGGCCGAGCGCCAGGATGGCTGGATCCTCGAGGACGACTACGACGGCGAGTACCGTTACAGCGGTGCGCCGCTGGCGCCACTGGCCGCGCTGGACCGCCAAGGGCGCGTGCTGTACGTGGGGACCTTTGGCAAGATCGCCCTGCCGGCCCTGCGCCTGGGATACCTGGTGCTCCCTGGGCGTCTGGTGCAGGCGTTCAGTCAATGCCGGGCGCTGGCGGTGCGCCATTCGGAGGTTGGTACCCAGTGCGTGATGGCGCAGTTCATGGCCCAGGGGCATTTCCAGCGGCATGTCCGCCGCATGCGCCGGGCTGCGCTGGCGCGGCGCAATGTGCTCCAGGCTGGCTGGCCACAGGATGTGCCGGGGCTGGGGGCCATGCCGGTGGTGGCGGCGGGGCTTCATGTGAAGGTGGATGTGGATAACTTCGCGCAGGAACAGGACCTGGTGGCTCGGGCGGAAGCGGTGGGGGTGGAGGTCAATCCGCTGAGCAGCTACTGGCTGGAGGACAGCGAGGAGCCTGTGGATAAAAGGGCGGGGCTGGTGCTGGGGTTTGCCGCGGTGCCGGAGGGGGAGATTGCGCAGGCTTTGATGCGCCTGCGCAAGACCTGGCGCTAGCCATCGCGGGGCAAGCCCGCTCCCACGCAGCCAACACAATCGGCGTGGGAGCGGGCTTGCCCCGCGATGGTGTTCAGGTACCGGACTTGATCTTGGTCCAGGCCCGCGTCCGTGCCCGTTCGGCATCCCGCGGCAACGGCTTGAGGGTATACAGCTTGGCCATCGCCTCCGCCGTCGGGTACAGGTTCGGGTTGTTGCGGATCGCCGGGCTGACCTTGTCGGTCGCATCCTTGTTCGGGTTCGGGTAGCCGACGAAATCGCTGATCGGCGCGATCACCTCAGGCCGCAGCAGGTAGTTGATGAAGGCATGGGCATCCTCCGGGTTGGCGGCATTCTTCGGGATTGCCAGCATGTCGAACCAGATCGGTGCGCCTTCCCTGGGCAGGCGCATGTCCACCACTACGCCGTTCTTCGCCTCGTGGGCGCGGTTGGCGGCCTGGGAGAAGCTGCCCGAATAGCCCACCGCCACGCAGATGTCGCCGTTGGCAATGTCGGCCATGTACTTGGAGGAGTGGAAGTAGGTGACATGCGGGCGAATCTTCAGCAGCAGGTCCTGGGCCTTCTGGTAGTCGGCCGGCTTGCCGCTGTTGGGGTCCAGGCCCAGGTACGACAGGGCCAGCGGCAGGATCTCCGACGGCGAGTCGAGCAGTGCCACGCCGCATTGCTTGAGCTTGGCGATGTTCTCCGGCTTGAAGATCAGGTCCCAGCTGTCCACCGGAGCGTTGTCGCCGAGCACGGCCTTGACCTTGTCCGGGTTGAAGCCGATCAGCACGGTGCCGTACATGTAGGGCACGGCGAACTTGTTGCCGGGATCGTTGGCCTCGATCAGCTTCATCAGCGCCGGGTCCAGATGTTGCCAGTTGGGCAGCTTGGTGCGATCGAGCGGCTGGAACACGCCGGCCTCGATCTGCTTGGCGAGGAACACATTGGACGGCACCACCACGTCGTAGCCGGAGTTGCCGGTCAGCAGTTTGGCCTCCAGCGCCTCGTTGGTGTCGAAGATGTCGTAGACCAGTTTCACCCCGCTGTCCTTCTGGAAGTCGGTGAGGGTCTGCGGGGTGATGTAGTCGAACCAGTTGTAGACCCGCAGGGTGCGCTGGTCGGCGTGGGCCTGGAGCGCGCCGGCGAGCAGGCCGGCGGTGATGAGCGGGGCGAGCAGACGCTTGAGTCGGACCATGTTCAGGCTCCTGGCTGGGCGCGCTGGAAGCCTTCCAGCACATTGACCGCGTTGATGCCGATTTCCTCCACAGCGTAGCCGCCCTCCATCACGAACAAGGTCGGCTTGCCCAGCAGGGCGATGCGCTTGCCCATCTCCAGGTAGTCCGGGCTGTCGAGCTTGAACTGGGAGATCGGGTCGTCCTTGAAGGTGTCGACGCCGAGCGAGATCACTAGTACATCCGCATCGTAGGTGGCGATGCGCTGGCAGGCGGCTTCCAGTGCCGCGCTCCAGGCCGCCCAGTCACTGCCGGCGGGCAGTGGGTAATTGATGTTGCAGCCTTCACCCGCGCCTTCGCCGACCTCGTCGGCATAGCCCAGGAAGAACGGGAACTCGTCCTGCGGGTCGCCGTGGATTGAGGCGAAGAACACATCGTTGCGGGTGTAGAAGATGTCCTGGGTGCCGTTGCCGTGGTGGTAGTCGACATCGAGGATGGCCACCTTGCGCCGGCCCTGGTCGAGAAAGGCCTGGGCGGCGATGGCGGCGTTGTTCAGGTAGCAGTAGCCACCCATCACCTCGGCGGCGGCGTGGTGTCCCGGCGGGCGGCACAGGGCGAAGGCCGCGTAGGCGCCTTGCTGGATCGCGGCCTGGGCGGTCAGGGCCACTTGCGCTGCGCTGTAGGCGGCCTGCCAGGTACCGGCGGTGATCGGCGCGCCGGCATCGAAGCTGTAGTAGCCGAGTTCGCCGTGCAGGCCGGTGGGCTTGACCTGGCGCAGGGTGCGCGCCGGCCAGGTGAAGGGCAGCAGGTCGCCGTCGTGGCCCAGTGCGGCCCAGCGGGCCCAGGCGCCTTCGAAGAAGTTCAGGTAGTCGGTGCTGTGGATGCGTTGCAGCGGAGCGCGGCCGAAATCGGTGGGGCCTTGCACAGGGCCGAGGTTGCGCCTTTGCACCTGCTCCAGGACGTGGTCGGCGCGGGAGGGCATTTCAAAGCAGGGCATCAGCTGGCCGTCGATCAGCTCGCAGCGGCCATGGTGCAGGCGGTGGTCATCGGAATAGACCGTCAGCATTTGTTGTTCTCCGTTTATGACTGGCGTGAGGCCATTCTGCTGGGTGGGCCAGTGAGGAGAGAACGGTGCGGATGGCCAAAAGGGGATCGATGTGGCCAAGGCATGTGCTGGCCTCATCGCGGGGCAAGCCCGCTCCCACGCCAGATCTTCCGTGGGAGCGGGCTTGCCCCGCGATAGGGTCGGCTCAGATCAACCGCGGAAATGACTGGGCGCCACGCCGCTCCAACGCTGGAAGGCATGCCTGAAACTCGCCGTCTCGCTGAACCCCAGCGATTCGGCAATGCGATAGATCGGCATCTGGTCTTCGGCCAGCAGTTGCTTGGCCCGTTCGAAGCGCAACTCGTCGAGCAGCTGTTGATAACTGCTGCCCAGCGCCTGCAGGTGCCGGCGCAAGGTGCGCGACGAGCAGTTCATCTGCCGTGCCAGCCCCTCCAGCCCGGGAGCGGCATCCAGCTGTTGGACCAGCAACTGGCGAATGCGCCCGAGCCAGGCCTGGCGTCCGGTGAACTCCAGGTTCAGGCGCCGGCAGCGTTCGCCCATGGCCTTGTGGGTGATCGGGTCGGCCAGCGGCAGCGGCATGTCCAGCCAGCGGCGCTCGAAGGCGAAGGCGTTATCGCCGGCCTCGAAGCCGAGCGGGCACTGGAATGCACCGTCGTAGAGCGTGTGGTAGCCGGGGCGCGAGTGTTCGAAGCGCGCCGCCAGCAGCGGCAGCGGGCGGCCGAGCAGGTCATCGCAGATCACTTTCAGCGACACCAGGCAGAACTCGGCGTTGAAGGCGGCAAGGCCGGGGGCGTCGTAATGATCGCTGGCGCAGAGCCAGACCCGCTGGCCGTCGTCCACCAGGCGCAGCTGGAAGACTGTTCCCAGCAGTGCCGGGTAACTCAGCGCCAGGCGCAGGGCGTCACCCAAAGTGGCACTGGAGAGCAGGGCGTAACCCAGCATCCCGTAGCACGAAACATGCATCCGTCGGCCCAGTTCCAGGCCGATGTCCTCGCGTCTGGCCACGGCGTTGGCGCACACCTGCAGCTCCTGCTGGGTGGTGATGCGCGCATCGGCGTGGCCCAGGTCCGCCGGGCCTATGCCGCTGCCGGCGAGCAGCTGCCGCGAGTCGACGCCGGCCTCCTGGAACACCTGGAGGATCAGCGAAACCGCGTTGAGGGTGGTGAGGTGGCTGTGCAGCATGCTCGGCGTCCCATTGGGCTGAGCGGATAATGGAGCAAGTTGTGTGCCGGGTGCGCGGCATGGCGTGGGAGCGGGCTTGTCCCGCGATGGCGTTGTTGAGGCCCGCATCGATATCGCGGGGCAAGCCCGCTCCCACGAAGCCGCTCCCCCAACAACGGCATTTCCCAGGCATAAAAAAAGGGCCCGGAGCGTGCGCTCGGGCCCTTGAAAGGTTGAGAGGTGTCTAGTCCCTCGACCTGGTGAGACTGTTTGCAGCGGTCTGGGTTACGCCTTCAGCGGAACCAGACGGGGAGCGATCATGTTTTCCGGACGCAGGATGTCGTTGAGCATCTCTTCGTCCAGCAGCTTCTCTTCGCGCACCAGTTCCAGTACACCGCGGCCGGTTTCCAGGGCGACGCGGGCGATACGGGTGGCGTTTTCGTAGCCGATGTACGGGTTCAGGGCGGTGACCAGGCCGATCGAGTGCTCGACCAGTTCACGGCAGCGCTGTTCGTTGGCGGTGATGCCGACGATGCAGTGCTCGCGCAGCATGTCCATGGCGCGTTGCAGCAGGCGGATCGAGTCGAAGATCTTGTAGGCGATCAGCGGTTCCATCACGTTCAGCTGCAGCTGGCCACCTTCGGCGGCGACGGTCAGCGCCAGGTCGTTGCCCATGATGGCGAAGGCCACCTGGTTGACGGCTTCCGGGATCACCGGGTTGACCTTGCCTGGCATGATCGAGCTGCCTGGCTGGCGCGCCGGCAGGTTGATCTCGTTGATGCCGGTGCGTGGGCCGCTGGACAGCAGGCGCAGGTCGTTGCAGATCTTCGACAGCTTGACTGCGGTGCGCTTGAGCATGCCGGAGAACAGCACGAAGGCGCCCATGTCGGAGGTGGCTTCGATCAGGTCGGCAGCCGGGACCAGCGGCTGGCCGCTGATGATCGCCAGGCGCTGAACGGCCAGCATCTGGTAGCCCGGGTCGGCGTTGATGCCGGTACCGATGGCGGTGCCGCCCAGGTTGATTTCGGTCAGCAGTTCCGGAGCCAGCGAGCGCAGGCGCTGCAGGTCTTCGGTCATGGTGGTGGCGAAGGCGCGGAATTCCTGGCCCAGGGTCATCGGCACGGCGTCCTGCAGCTGGGTGCGGCCCATCTTCAGTACGTGGTCGAACTCTTTACCCTTGGCGGCGAAGGCCTGGATCAGGCTGTCGAGGCTGGCCAGCAGGGCGTCGTGACCCAGCAGCAAGCCCAGACGGATCGCGGTCGGGTAGGCGTCGTTGGTCGACTGCGCCATGTTCACGTCGTTGTTCGGGTGCAGGTACTGGTACTCACCTTTCTGGTGGCCCATGTGCTCCAGCGCGACGTTGGCGATGACTTCGTTGGCGTTCATGTTGGTGGAGGTGCCAGCACCGCCCTGGATCATGTCCACGACGAACTGATCGTGGAAGTCACCCTTGATCAGTCGGGCGCAGGCTGCAGTGATGGCAGCGTGCTTGGCATCGCTCAGGTGCCCCAGCTCACGGTTGGCGTCAGCAGCAGCCTGCTTGACCATCGCCAGGCCGACTACCAGTTTCGGGTAGTGCGACAGCGGAACGCCGGAGAGGTGGAAGTTGTTGGCAGCGCGCAGAGTCTGGATGCCGTAGTAGGCATCGGCAGGGACTTCAAGGGTACCAAGCAGATCTTTTTCGACGCGGAACGATGCAGCGGAGGACATGATGGATATCATCTCGATTTTGACCCGGCACCTGCCGGAATGGCGCCAATGCTAGGGCTGCCCGGATTTTGCGGCCAATGCTGTTGCACGCTAACCTATGCACAAACGGCATACGGTTTGATGTGACGCCGATTGACAATCGAGCGTGTTCCATTTTGGTGCACGCGTTGCGGAGTAGTCGATGAACCTCGAAAGCAAATGGCTGGAAGACTTCAGTGCCTTGGCCTCCACCCGCAGTTTTTCCCAGGCGGCCGAGCGCCGTTTTGTCACCCAGCCGGCCTTCAGCCGACGCATACGCAGCCTGGAGGCGGCGCTGGGGCTGACCTTGGTGAATCGTTCCCGCACACCCATCGAACTGACCGAGGCCGGTCAGCTGTTTCTCGTCACTGCGCGTACCGTTGTCGACCAGTTGAGCGAAGTTCTCCGCCATTTGCATCACCTCGAAGGCGGGCAGGGCGAGGTGATCCAGGTGTCGGCGGCGCACTCCCTGGCGTCGGGCTTTTTCCCGCGCTGGGTGGCGCAGTTGCGCAACGATGGCTTGAACATCGCCACGCGCCTGGTGGCCACCAACGTCGGTGATGCCGTTCATGCATTGCGCGAAGGTGGCTGCGACCTGATGCTGGCTTTCTATGACCCGGACGCCGCCCTGCAGATGGACGCCGAGATATTCCCCTCATTGCACATGGGCACCACCGAAATGCTTCCGGTGTGCGCGGTGGGCCCGGACGGCAAGCCGCTGTTCGACCTGGAGGGCGAGGGTAGCGTGCCGCTGCTGGCCTATAGCGCCGGCGCCTTTCTCGGCCGTTCGGTCAATCTGCTGCTGCGCCAGCGCAACCTGCGCTATACCACTGTCTATGAAACCGCGATGGCCGACAGTCTCAAGAGCATGGCCCTCGAAGGCATGGGCATCGCCTGGGTGCCGAGGCTGTCGATGCGTGGTGAGCTGGAGCGCGGCGAACTGGTGATCTGTGGCGGCAGCCAGTGGCATGTGCCGCTGGAAATCCGCCTGTATCGCTGCGCGCTGGTGCGCAAGGCCAACGTGCGGTTGCTGTGGCGCAAGCTGGAGGGCGGCTCAGTTGACCCGAAAGTCAGCCAAACCCCCGAAAAATAAGGGCGACAGTTGGTCGCCGGGGGTGCCGTGATCGCCTCGCGTTACGCTATACTGCGCGGCCCCTCGACCGGATAGATCCGGTCATGATCAGCAAACAAGCCACGCCGGTCGTCCCGCGTGGCTTGTTGTTTTTTGACGCGCCTGCGGGCGCACAAGCGAAGAGGCTCGACGATGAGTGCACTGGTTGGCGTGATCATGGGCTCCAAGTCCGATTGGTCCACCCTTAGCCACACCGCCGATATGCTGGAAAAACTCGGCATCCCCTACGAGGTGAAGGTGGTTTCCGCCCACCGTACCCCGGACCTGCTGTTCCAGTACGCCGAGGAGGCCGAAGGCCGCGGCATCGAGGTGATCATCGCCGGTGCCGGCGGCGCCGCCCACCTGCCAGGCATGTGCGCCGCCAAGACCCACCTGCCGGTGCTGGGCGTGCCGGTGCAGTCGTCGATGCTGTCGGGTGTCGATTCGCTGCTGTCGATCGTGCAGATGCCGGCCGGCGTGCCGGTAGCCACCCTGGCCATCGGCAAGGCCGGCGCGATCAACGCCGCGCTGCTGTCGGCGAGCATCCTGGGCGCCAAGTACCCGCAGTTCCACGCGGCGCTCAAGCAGTTCCGCACCGAGCAGACCGACACCGTGCTGGACAATCCAGACCCGCGCCAGGCTTGAGGTTGACGCTATGAAGATCGGTGTAATCGGTGGCGGCCAACTGGGCCGCATGCTGGCCCTGGCGGGCACCCCGCTGGGCATGAACTTCGCCTTCCTCGACCCGGCCCCGGACGCCTGCGCCGCCCCGCTGGGCGAGCACCTGCGCGCCGACTACGGCGACCAGGACCACCTGCGCCAGCTGGCCGACGAAGTCGACCTGGTAACCTTCGAGTTCGAGAGCGTGCCGGCGGAAACCGTCGCCTTTCTCTCGCAGTTTGTGCCGGTCTACCCGAGTGCCGAGGCCCTGCGCATCGCCCGTGATCGTCTGTTCGAGAAGAGCATGTTCCGCGACCTGGGGATTCCGACCCCGGCTTTCGCCGACATCCTCTCGCAGGAAGACCTGGATGCGGCCGTCGCCAGCATCGGCCTGCCGGCCGTGCTCAAGACCCGCACCCTGGGGTATGACGGCAAGGGCCAGAAGGTCCTGCGCAAGCCTGAGGACGTGGTCGATACCTTCGCCGAGCTGGGTAGCGTGCCCTGCCTGCTGGAAGGTTTCGTGCCGTTCACCGGCGAAGTGTCGCTGGTGGCCGTGCGTGCCCGCGATGGCGAAACCCGCTTCTATCCGCTGGTGCACAACACCCACGACAGCGGCATCCTGAAACTGTCGGTGGCCAGCGACGCGCACCCGCTGCAGGCCCTGGCCGAAGACTACGTCGGTCGCGTGCTGCAGAAGCTGGACTATGTCGGCGTCATGGCCTTCGAGTTCTTCGAAGTCGACGGCGGCCTGAAGGCCAACGAGATCGCCCCGCGCGTGCACAACTCCGGGCACTGGACCATCGAAGGCAGCGAGTGCAGCCAGTTCGAGAACCACCTGCGCGCCGTCGCCGGCCTGCCGCTGGGTTCGACCGCCAAGGTCGGCGAGAGCGCCATGCTCAACTTCATCGGCGAAGTGCCGCCGGTGGACAAGGTCGTGGCCATCGACGATTGCCACCTGCACCACTACGGCAAGGCGTTCAAGGTCGGACGCAAGGTCGGCCATGCCACCCTGCGCTGCGCCGACATGGCCACCCTAAAGGCCAAGATCGCCGAAGTAGAGGCGTTGATCGCCGGCTGATCGAACTTCTGCCCGGCAATGCCGCTCTGAGATGGCAACATGCCAAAGCGCTGACTAGGCTTTGGCATGTTTCATGTTCATCACAGAGGGATTGCCATGGGCATCATTGGAACCATCTTCATCGGCCTGATCGTCGGCCTGCTGGCGCGTTTCCTGAAACCGGGTGACGACAGCATGGGCTGGATCATGACCATCCTCCTCGGCATCGCCGGCTCCCTGGCCGCCACCTATGGCGGGCAAGCCCTGGGCATCTACCAGGCCGGACAGGCCGCAGGCTTCTTCGGGGCCCTGGTCGGCGCCATCATCCTTCTGGTGATCTACGGCTTCATCAAGAAGAACTGAACACAGGCTAGAATGCCCGGCAATTCAATCCCGAGTTGTCGAGCATTCCCATGCGTGCGTTATTCCTCGTCCCCCTGCTGTTGGCCAGCGCCCTGGCCCATGCCGAACTGCCCGAGACCGACTGGCTTGAGCTGATGCCCAAGTCGGACCAGAAAGCCCTCGAGCAGATGCCCGAGATCGACCACGACTCCCCGGAAGCCCAGGGGACCTTTACTACCAAGGGTGGCCTGAAGCAGAGCAAGGGCTTGCCTGCGGTGATGTACTCGACCAAGACCGTGGCAGCGATGAACGGCAAGCAGATCCGCCTGGGCGGGTATCCGGTGCCGCTGGAGAGCGATGCCAAGGGCAACAGCACGCTGTTCTTCCTGGTGCCGTACCCGGGCGCTTGCATCCACGTACCGCCGCCGCCGCCGAACCAGCTGGTGCTGGTGCGTTATCCGAAAGGTTTGAAGATCGACGACATCTACACGCCGTTGTGGGTGACCGGCACGCTGAAGGTGGAAACGGTCAGCAATGACCTGGCGGATGCGGCGTATGCGCTGGAGGCGGGGCAGGTGAGGGTGGTGGAGGATGCTGATCTGTGATTGGACCAATCGCGGGGCAAGCCCGCTCCCACGTGATAGTCGTGGGAGCGGCGATGCGGCGACCCGACTTGCCCCGCGATGGCATTAACAGAGCACTTCGCTACCGATCGCCACGCTCATCGCATGACTCGCCCCCGGCTTGAGCACCACCACGTCGTCCATCACATTCGCCGTCTCGATGCACAGCATGCGCTGCCAGCCATCGTCGGCCATGTCCGGCAGGTCGCGGGCGCGCTCGGTCCAGGGGTTCCAGATCACTGCGGTGCGTGAGCCGCCGGCCTGCAGGGTGATGCGGCGGTTCCAGTGTGGGTCGACGATGGCCAGGCGCTCAGGGGCGTTCAGGTAGATGCGATCGGTCTCGCCCGCGAAGCCCAGGTTGCCCTGCTGTTGGCGTTGCTCCCAGTTGGCCAGGGTTTCGATATAGGCCAACCCGTCCACACCTTGCACCTGTACCTGGCGCACGTCGCTTACCGCGAAGTAGCTGTGCAGGGCCTGGCTCAGGGTGACATCGGTATTGCCGAGGTTGTAGCTGGTGAGGGTCAGCTTCAGCTGGTCGCCCAGTTCCACCAGCAGCTTGAGCTGGACCTCGTGGGCCCAGCCGGGCAGGTCGCCCTGGGCTTCGGGCAGTTCGAATTCGATCCGCAGGTTGTCGCCGTGTTCCTCGGCCCCCAGCAACTGCCAGTCGCGGCCTCGCACCAGGCCGTGGGCCGGTGGTTGCTCGCCCTTGAACATGGCTTTGACCGAATCCGGGTTGCGGTCGAAGATGCCGAACCAGGGCCAGCACACCGGTGCGCCGGCGCGCACCGATTTGCCCTGGCGGAAGATGGCTTTCTCGCTCAGCCATAACAGCGGCTCGTCACCAAAGCGCTGGTAGCTGAGGACCTGCGCGCCCTGCTGGGCGATCAATAGTTCGGCATGCTCGCTGGTGATGCGCCAGCAATTGAGTTCGCCGTGAAGCTCGGTCTCGACCGTGAAGTTAGCCATTGCGCTCGTCTCATTGATTGTCTGTCAGGCCGTTGGACCCGGTGACGTGCAATGAGTTTACCGCTCGCTCGGCTCAGCGACGAGGCACCGAGCGGGTGCGACCGCTGCCGTCGATGGCGACGAACACGAACACCGCCTCGGTGACCTTGCGCCATTCGCTCGAAAGCGGGTCATCGCTCCACACTTCGACCATCATCTGGATCGAGCTGCGGCCGATCTCCAGGGTCTGGGTATAGAAGGACAGCTGCGCGCCCACCGCCACCGGCACCAGGAAGGCCATGCGGTCGATGGCCACCGTGGCCACCCGGCCGCCGGCGACGCGGCTGGCCATGGCGGTGCCGGCCAGGTCCATCTGGGCGACCAGCCAGCCGCCGAAGATATCGCCGAAACCATTGGTCTCGCGTGGCAGCGCGGTGATCTGCAAGGCCAGGTCGCCCTGCGGGATAGGATCTTCTTGTTCGAGCTCAATCATGCCGTGGGGCCTCTGACCCGTGAAGCTTCGTTGGTGGCGCAATGAAGGACGCCGTAAAAACGATTCAGCAACACGCATACTACGCTGATTTCGCTTCGCGAGGCGGCCAAAGGGAAACTCTGCGAAACAGTCTGACAACAATGACCGACGTTTTCGCACAACTTCCCACAGGGAAAGCAACCTTTTCCTACGAGCGGGCAGTATATATACCTGCAAAGCCAGCGACGACCGCACATTCATGAATATCTGTATGGATTTTGTACCGCTATGAGCGCGGCTCGGCAATTTGCTATCTTCGCTGCCTATCCAATCCAGAAGCCGCATGCCAAGCGGTCCGCAGACCTACAAGAGAAAGAACAGCGATGACCTCCGTGCAGAGCAGTATCGAGCAGCCGTCCCGGCCGTTGTCCCGCAGTGACTACAAGACCCTCTCGCTGTCCGCCCTCGGCGGGGCCCTGGAGTTCTACGACTTCATCATCTTCGTGTTCTTCGCCACGGTGGTCGGCAAACTGTTCTTCCCGGCCGACATGCCCGAATGGCTGCGCCTGATGCAGACCTTCGGCATCTTCGCCGCCGGCTACCTGGCCCGCCCCTTGGGCGGGATCGTCATGGCTCACTTCGGCGACCTGCTCGGGCGCAAGAAGATGTTCACCCTGAGCATCTTCCTGATGGCCGTGCCAACCCTGGTGATGGGCCTGCTGCCGACCTATGAGCAGATCGGCTTGTGGGCGCCGATCCTGCTGCTGCTGATGCGGGTGATCCAGGGGGCGGCCATCGGCGGCGAGGTGCCGGGGGCCTGGGTGTTCGTTTCCGAGCACGTGCCGGCGCGCAACACCGGCTATGCCTGCGGCACCCTGACCGCTGGCCTGACTTCGGGCATCCTGCTCGGCTCGCTGGTGGCGACGCTGATCAACACGATCTATACCCCGTACGAAGTGGCGGACTTTGCCTGGCGTATTCCGTTCCTGCTCGGTGGGGTATTCGGCTTCTTCGCGGTCTACCTGCGCCGCTGGCTGCATGAAACCCCGGTGTTCGCCGAAATGCAGGCGCGCAAGGCGCTGGCCGAGGAGCTGCCGCTGCGCGCGGTGCTGCGCAACCACCGTGGCGCGATCATCCTTTCGATGCTGCTCACCTGGCTGCTGTCGGCCGGTATCGTGGTGATCATCCTGATGACCCCGGCCTTGCTGCAGAGCCTCTATCACGTCAGCCCCACCGACTCGCTCAAGGCCAACAGCCTGGCCATCGTGCTGCTCAGCCTGGGCTGCATCGGTGCTGGCAGCCTTGCCGACCGTTTCGGCGCCGGGCGCGTGTTCATCGTCGGCAGCCTGGCGCTGCTGGCGTCGTCCTGGGCCTTCTACCACAGCCTGCCGACTCGACCGGACCTGCTGTTCCCGCTGTACGCCCTGACTGGCCTGTGCGTGGGTATCGTCGGCGCCGTGCCCTACGTGATGGTCAAGGCCTTCCCGCCAGTGGTGCGCTTCAGTGGCCTGTCGTTCTCCTACAACCTGGCCTACGCGATCTTTGGCGGGCTGACGCCGATGGTGGTGACCGCGCTGCTCAAGTTCAGCCCTATGGCACCGGCCTATTATGTGGCGTGCCTGTGTGCCGTTGGTCTGCTGGTTGGTACCTATCTGCTCGTCAACAAGCGCTGAGCCGAACAAAAATCGCGGACCTGTAGGAGCGGCCTCGTGCCGCGAAAGGGGCGCGCAGCGGCCCCAGGATCTCGGCCTCCTGCAAGACCGTCGGGGCTGCTTTGCAGCCCTTTCGCGGCGCAAGGCCGCTCCTACAGGGGCGTGCTCCGACCCCCTCCAGAAACATCTTGAAAGGCCATCCCGGATAACCGGTGATGGCCTTTCATCCAATTGTCACATTCGAGTCATAGAGTGTTCATGCGGCCTGCAGATACTTGGGCCCGTTCCATCTCACAACCCACGATATTCCTGCTAGGAGCAAGGCATGAAACTGAAGCGTTTGATGGCGGCCCTGACCTTTGCCGCCGCTGGCGTCGCTGCCGCCAATGCGGTCGCCGCTGTCGATCCTGCAATCCCGACCTACACCAAGACCACCGGTGTATCGGGCAACCTCTCCAGCGTCGGTTCCGACACCCTCGCGAACCTGATGACCCTGTGGGCCGAGGCCTACAAGAAGGAATATCCGAACGTAAACATCCAGATCCAGGCCGCCGGCTCCTCGACCGCGCCACCCGCGCTGACCGAAGGCACCGCCAACCTGGGCCCGATGAGCCGCAAGATGAAGGACGTCGAGCTGCAGGCCTTCGAGCAGAAGTACGGCTACAAGCCGACCGCCATCCCGGTCGCCGTCGACGCCCTGGCCGTGTTCGTGCACAAGGACAACCCGATCAAGGGCCTGACCATGGCTCAGGTTGACGCCATCTTCTCCTCCACCCGCCTGTGCGGCGCCAAGGCTGACGTCAAGACCTGGGGCGACCTGGGCGTGACCGGCGACCTGGCCAACAAGCCAGTGCAGCTGTTCGGCCGCAACTCGGTATCGGGTACCTACGGCTACTTCAAGGAAGAAGCCCTGTGCAAAGGCGACTTCAAGCCTAACGTCAACGAACAGCCTGGCTCGGCCTCGGTCGTGCAGTCGATCAGCTCCTCGCTGAACGGCATCGGCTACTCGGGCATCGGCTACAAGACCGCCAGCGTCAAGACCGTGGCCCTGGCCAAGAAAGAAGGCGGCGCCTTCGTTGAAGACAACGAAGCCAACGCCCTGAACGGCACCTACCCGCTGTCGCGCTTCCTCTACGTCTACGTCAACAAGGCCCCGAACAAGCCTCTGGCCCCGCTGGAAGCCGAGTTCGTCAAGCTGGTGCTGTCGCAGGCCGGCCAGCAAGTTGTCGTGAAGGACGGCTACATCCCGCTGCCAGCCAAAGTGGTCGACAAGACCCTGGCCGACCTGGGCCTGTCCCACGCGGGTAACGTTGCAAAGAAGTAAGTAACTGAGGACGAGGCCGGTGACCACAATGCCGGCCTCCTCCACGAATTCCTTAGTCCGAAGCCAGGGCTCCTGAGCGGCGGGCTTTTTTGCGTCACTGCACTGTCATGTTTTTGTCATACGGGACCGCTAGGGTGTGCGCATGAATGATCTGGCCAACTCCACAATGACCCAAAATTCTCCTCCCGTGCGCATTGACTTCAATACGCCCGAGTTGCAACGCAAGCGCCGCATGCGCGCCCTCAAGGACCGCCTGACCCGCTGGTACGTCCTGGTGGGCGGCCTTGCCGTGCTGGCAGCGATCACGCTGATCTTCTTCTACCTGGCCTACGTGGTGCTGCCGCTATTCCAGGGTGCCGAGTTGACCAGCAAGAAAGCCCTGGAGCCGACCTGGCTGCAACAGGACGCCGGCAAACCCCTGATGATCGCCCTCGAGGAGCAGAACCTCGTGGGCATGCGCGTGTCCGACAAGGGCCAGGCGCTGTTCTTCGATACCAAGACCGGCAATGAACTGAAGCGCGTCGACCTGCCACTGCCCGCCGGCGCCCAGGTCAGCTCGATCAGTACCGACCAGCCCGGCAGCCCGCTGGTGGTGCTGGGCCTGTCCAACGGCCAGGCGCTGGTGTTCCACCACACCTACAAGATCACCTATCCGGACAACAAGAAGACCATCGAGCCGGGTATCGACTACCCCTATGGCCAGGACCTGTTCACCCTGGATGACCAGGGCCGTGCGCTGGAGCACGTGAGCGTCAACGTCAATGGCGATACCCTGCTGCTGGCCGGCTCCACCGGCGCGCACCTGCAGGTGCTCGAACTGTCGCGCACCGAGAACATGATGACCGACGAGGTCACCATCGAGCAGAACCGCATCGAGCTGCCGCAGATGACCGAGGTGGTGAAGAACATCTTCATCGACCCGCGCCAGCAGTGGCTGTACGTGGTCAACGGCCGCGCCACCGCCGATGTGTTCAGCCTGCGCGACAAGAGCCTCAATGGCCGCTACAAGCTGCTGGAAGACGGCAACGCCGAAATCACCGCGACCGCCCAGCTGGTCGGCGGCATCTCGCTGATCTTCGGTGATTCCAAGGGCGGCCTGAGCCAGTGGTTCATGGCTCGCGATCCGGATGGCGAGTCGCGCTTCAAGCTGATCCGCAGCTTCCAGCTGGGCAAGGCCCCGGTGGTGCAGATCGACGCCGAAGAGCGCCGCAAGGGCTTCATCGCCCTGGACAGCGAAGGCAAATTGGGCGTGTTCCACAGCACCGCGCACCGCACCCTGCTGGTCGAATCGGTCGCCGAAGGCGCGGGTGTACTGGCCCTGTCGCCGCGCGCCAACCGCATCATCATCGAAGAAGGCGGCAAGCTGCTGCCGCTGAGCCTGCGCAACCCGCACCCGGAGATCTCCTTCAGCGCGCTGTGGGGCAAGGTCTGGTACGAGAACTACGACGAGCCTAAATACGTCTGGCAGTCGACCGCCTCGAACACCGACTTCGAACCCAAGCTGAGCCTGTCGCCGCTGACCTTCGGTACGCTCAAGGCCGCGTTCTACGCGATGATCCTGGCTGCGCCGCTGGCCATCGCCGCCGCCATCTACACCGCCTACTTCATGGCCCCGGGCATGCGCCGCAAGGTCAAGCCGGTGATCGAGCTGATGGAAGCGATGCCGACGGTGATCCTCGGCTTCTTCGCCGGCCTGTTCCTCGCGCCGTACCTCGAAGGCCACCTGCCGGGCGTGTTCAGCCTGTTCGTGATCATGCCGATCGGCATCCTGCTCGCCGGCTTCAGCTGGAGCCGCCTGCCGGAGTCGATCCGCCTGCGTATCCCGGATGGCTGGGAAGCGGCGATCCTGATCCCGGTGATCCTGGTGATCGGTTGGTTCGCCCTGTACATGAGCCCGCTCCTCGAGAGCTGGTTCTTCAAGGGCGACATGCGCCTGTGGATCAGCAACGATCTTGGCATCACCTACGACCAGCGCAACGCCCTGGTGGTCGGTATCGCCATGGGCTTCGCGGTCATCCCGAACATCTATTCCATCGCCGAAGACGCCGTGTTCAGCGTGCCGCGCAGCCTGACCCTGGGTTCGCTGGCCCTGGGCGCCACGCCGTGGCAGACCCTGACCCGCGTGGTCATCCTCACCGCCAGCCCGGGTATCTTCTCGGCGCTGATGATCGGCATGGGCCGTGCGGTGGGCGAGACCATGATCGTGCTGATGGCCACCGGCAACACCCCGGTGATGGAGATGAACCTGTTCGAGGGCATGCGCACCCTGGCCGCCAACGTGGCCGTGGAAATGCCCGAATCGGAAGTCGGCGGCAGCCACTATCGTGTGCTGTTCCTCGCCGCCCTCGTGCTGCTGATGTTCACCTTCGTGATGAACACCCTGGCCGAGCTGATTCGCCAGCGCCTGCGCAAGAAATACTCGTCGCTTTGATAGAAAGGTAGAGATCCGTGAAAAAGGATTCCCTCAAAGGCTGGTTCAAGAGCGGCGCCCCCGGCGTCTGGATCAGTGGTGGCGCGGTCGCCATGGCGGTCATCATGACCGTCGGCCTGCTGGCCGTGATCGCCGTGCGCGGCCTGGGCCACTTCTGGCCGGCCGACTTGGTCCAGGCCACCTACAAGGTGCCGGGCCAGGCCGACCACGTGGTCGTCGGTGAAGTGGTGCAGAAGGAAGAAGTACCGCGTGAACGCCTCAAGGGTGCCGGCCTGCCGGTGCCCGAGCAGGGCCCGGAGTTCATGACCCGCGAGCTGATCAAGGTCGGTAACCGCGACCTCAACGGCAGCGACTTCACCTGGGTCGTTGGCGAGTGGCTGGTGGACCAGCAAAAGCCGGTCGACCTGATCGCCCTGGAGCGTCGTGAGTGGGGCAACTTCTACGGCTACCTGGTCAGCGTCAAGGAAGAGGGCCGCGTGGTCGCCCAGGGCCCCGAGGCCTGGAACGAGCTGCAGGCCCGCCTCAAGCGCGCCAGCGAGTTCAACGACCAGTTGGTGAAGCTGGAGAAGAAGGATATCGGTGCCATCAACCATGGCCTCGAGCGCCTGCGCCTGCACAGCCGCAAGCTGGAACTGGACGGCAAGCTGGACGCTGCCGCCCAGGCCGACATGGACGCCGAGCGCGCCGAGCTGAACAACCGCTACAAGGCCATCGAAGAGCGCCTGACCGGCCTGCACCAGGCCTTCGCCCGCGACAGCCTGGTGGCCCGCGACGGCAACGGCCGCGAGGTGGAGATCAACCTGAGCAAGGTGGTCCACGCCATCCAGCCGAACGCCATGTCGGGCATGACCAAGATGGGCGCCTACTTTGCCAAGGTCTGGGAGTTCCTCAGCGACGACCCGCGTGAGGCCAACACCGAAGGCGGTATCTTCCCGGCCATCTTCGGCACCGTGATGATGACCCTGATCATGGCCGTGATCGTCACCCCGTTCGGCGTATTGGCGGCGGTCTACCTGCGCGAGTACGCCAAGCAGGGCCCGGTGACCCGCTTGATCCGCATCGCGGTGAACAACCTGGCCGGCGTTCCGGCGATCGTCTACGGCGTGTTCGGCCTGGGCTTCTTCGTCTACGTGCTGGGCGGCTCGATCGACCGATTGTTCTTCCCCGAGTCGCTGCCGGCGCCGACCCTCGGCACCCCCGGCCTGCTGTGGGCCTCGCTGACCCTGGCGCTGCTGGCGGTGCCAGTGGTGATCGTGGCCACCGAAGAAGGCCTGGCGCGGATTCCGCGCACGGTGCGCGAGGGCTCGCTGGCCCTGGGCGCGACCAAGGCCGAGACCCTGTGGAAGATCGTCCTGCCGATGGCCAGCCCGGCCATGATGACCGGCATGATCCTCGCCGTGGCCCGTGCCGCCGGCGAAGTGGCGCCGCTGATGCTGGTGGGTGTGGTGAAGCTGGCGCCGTCGCTGCCGGTGGATGGCAACTACCCGTACCTGCACCTGGACCAGAAGATCATGCACCTGGGCTTCCACATCTACGACGTCGGCTTCCAGAGCCCCAACGTCGAGGCCGCGCGGCCGCTGGTGTACGCCACGGCGCTGTTGCTGGTGCTGGTGATCGCCACCCTCAACCTCTCGGCGGTGTGGATCCGTAACCACCTGCGCGAGAAGTACAAGGCCCTCGACCACTGATCCTGATTGCAAGCGTGCCGCCCGAACGCCGGGCGGCCCTTTGAAACGAATTGATAGCGTATGGAGTTGACCATGCAGCATGAATCCCACGCCCACGGCATCGACATGTCGGCCCTGGGCCGCGACAAGCAGAGCCTGCGCCTGGCCGAAGAGACCGTGGCCATCGAAGTACCCGGGCTGTCCCTGTTCTACGGCGACAAGCAAGCGCTGTTCGACGTCAGCATGAACATCCCCAAGCAGCGCGTGACTGCCTTCATCGGCCCGTCCGGCTGCGGCAAGTCGACCCTGCTGCGGACCTTCAACCGCATGAACGACCTGGTCGATGGCTGCCGCGTGGAAGGCGCCATCAACCTGTACGGCAGCAACATCTACCGCAAGGGCGAGGACGTGGCCGAGCTGCGCCGCCGCGTGGGCATGGTGTTCCAGAAGCCCAACCCGTTCCCCAAGACCATCTACGAGAACGTGGTCTACGGCCTGCGCATCCAGGGCATCAACAAGAAGCGCGTGCTCGACGAAGCCGTCGAGTGGGCGCTGAAGGGCGCGGCGCTGTGGGATGAGGTCAAGGACCGCCTGCACGACTCGGCCCTGGGCCTGTCCGGTGGCCAGCAGCAGCGCTTGGTGATCGCCCGTACCATCGCCGTGGAGCCGGAAGTGCTGCTGCTCGACGAACCGTGTTCGGCGCTGGACCCGATCTCGACGCTGAAGGTCGAAGAGCTGATCTACGAACTGAAATCCAAGTACACCATCGTCATCGTCACCCACAACATGCAGCAGGCGGCCCGCGTTTCGGACTACACCGCGTTCATGTACATGGGCAAACTGGTCGAATTCGGTGACACCGACACCCTGTTCACCAACCCGGCGAAGAAGCAGACCGAAGACTACATTACTGGCCGTTACGGCTAGGTAGGCTCAGTGGGAGCGGGCTTGCCCCGCGATTGCGTCGGTGCTGCCGCCGGAAATCGCGGGTCAAGCCCGCTCCCACGCTGGATTTTCATTGCCAGGACGACACGAACGACTTGAAGCCTGCAGCTGCTTCGCGGAGCGAAACGATGATCAACAAAGAAAGCCTTACCCACCATATCTCCCAGCAGTTCAACGCCGAGCTCGAGGAGGTGCGCAGCCACCTGCTGGCCATGGGCGGGCTGGTCGAGAAACAGGTGAACGACGCCGTCACCGCGCTGATCGAGGCCGACTCGGGCCTGGCCCAGCAAGTGCGCGAGGTCGATGAACAGATCAACCAGATGGAGCGCAACATCGACGAGGAGTGCGTGCGCATCCTCGCCCGTCGCCAGCCGGCGGCCTCCGACCTGCGCCTGATCATCAGCATTTCCAAGTCGGTGATCGACCTGGAGCGCATCGGCGACGAGTCGACCAAGATCGCCCGCCGCGCCATCCAGCTGTGCGAGGAAGGCGAGTCGCCGCGTGGCTACGTCGAGGTGCGCCACATCGGCGACCAGGTGCGCAACATGGTTCGCGACGCACTGGACGCTTTCGCCCGCTTCGACGCCGAGCTGGCGCTGTCGGTGGCCCAGTACGACAAGACCATCGACCGCGAGTACAAGACCGCGCTGCGCGAGCTGGTCACCTACATGATGGAAGACCCGCGCTCGATCTCCCGTGTGCTCAGCGTGATCTGGGCCCTGCGTTCGCTGGAACGCATCGGCGACCACGCGCGCAACATTTCGGAGCTGGTGATCTACCTGGTGCGTGGCACCGACGTGCGCCACATGGGCCTCAAGCGCATGAAAGCCGAGGTGCAGGGCGAAGCGTTCGATGAGGGCGAAATCGCTAATGTTCCGGCTGAACCGGACGATAAATAGGATTGCTCCCGAGCATGAACGCCCGGCAACCGCCGGGCGTTTTCGTTTGCGGTCGAGCACCAGCAGGCACCCGCGAACCGTGTGAGAAGTCCCGGCGTGACCAGTGGTTTGGCAAATGGCCATCAGTCGGCGGTATGCTAGCCGGGATTCAAGAGGAGTATCGATGAGTAAAGTGAATGTGCTGGTCGTGGACGATGCCCCGTTCATCCGCGACCTGGTAAAAAAGTGCCTGCGCAACGCCTTTCCCGGCGTGGTGATCGAGGACGCGGTCAACGGCCGCAAGGCCATGGCCATGCTGAGCAAGGAACGTTTCGACCTGGTCCTGTGCGACTGGGAGATGCCCGAGATGTCGGGCCTCGAGCTGCTGACCTGGTGCCGCCAGCAGGAAGAGATGAAGACCATGCAGTTCATCATGGTGACCAGCCGTGGTGACAAGGAAAACGTGATCCAGGCCATCCAGGCCGGTGTTTCCGATTTCGTCGGCAAGCCGTTCACCAACGAGCAACTGCTGACCAAGGTGAAGAAGTCGCTGACCAAGATCGGCAAGCTCGACGCCCTGATGTCCAGTGCGCCGGCGCGAGTCAACTCGGCGTTCGCCAACGACTCGCTCAGCGCCCTGACCGGCGGTCGTCCGGAAGCGGCCAAGGTGACCGCGCCTGCCGCCGCACCCGTGGCAGCAGCGACCAAGCCGCTGATCAACGCCCCCACGCCAAAGACTGCCGCCGCCGCGGCCCAGACTGGCCGTGGCCAAGGCCAACTGCGCCTGTCCAGCGGAACCCAGCCGTGCATGATCAAGGCCCTGAGCCTCAAGGAAGCCCTGCTGGTGGTGCGCCGCGGCAGCAACCTACCGCAGGTGCTCGAAGGCGCGGTGCTGGACCTGGAGCAAGGCGAGAATGCCGAGACGGCGCGGCTGAACGGCTACCTGCACGCCATTGCGGCGCTGGAGCCCAAGCCCGAGAGCGACTGGCTGCAATTGACCTTCAAGTTCGTCGACCAGGATGCGCAGAAGCTCGACTACCTGTCGCGGCTGATCGCTCGCGGTACGGCGCAGAAGCACTTCACGCCCGGCGCCTGATGGCCGCTTGAGCACCGCGACAGGTCGGAGCGGATTTTGTGGGAGCGGGCTTGCCCCGCGATAGTGGTGGTATGGCCACCGTCGTCATCGCGGGGCAAGCCCGCTCCCACGTTACTCAACCGGCACTTCGCCCGACCAACTGTCATATCCCTCTCAAATCTGGCTGCTAGGCTTCGACAGAACACAACTGTCAAAAAGCCACCATCATGCCGCCCGCCCGCCTGTTGCTGTTCTGTGCCTTGCTCACGGCCTCGGCGTCGAGCCTGGGCATGACCGTCTACAAGACCACCGACACCTTCGGCGTGGTCTCCTATTCAGACCGCCCGAGCCCGGGGGCGAAAGCCTTTGTGTTCCGTGAACCCATGGTCGAGCGCCTGGATGGCCAGGTTCGCCTCAAGACCGAGCCCTTTGCCGGTGGCGTGCGCTTTGTCGCCCGCAACGAACTGTTCGTGCCGATGGAGGTGGAACTGCGCGTGGAGCGCCTGGCCAATGCCCAGGGCGGCAACGCGCCGCGTATCGTCCGGCGCCTGGTGCCGCCGCGCTCGACCCAGGTGCTCAGTGTGGTCCAGGCCCGCCAGGGGGCCGGCCTCAGGTACGACACCAGGTTTCGCTATGCCATGGGTGACCCGGGGCAGCGCCCGCAGGGCTATCGCTATCCCTTCCCCTGGAAGGGCGGGCCGTTTCGCCTGAGCCAGGGGCCCAACGGCCGTTTCAGCCACTTCGGGCCCAAGGGTCGCTACGCCATGGACATCGCCATGCCCGAAGGCACACCGATTATCGCGGCGCGGGGTGGGGTGGTGGTGAAGATCGAGAACAACCAGAGCGGGCGGGGCAACAACCCGGCGGGCAACTTCGTCAGGATCCTGCACCCGGACGGCACCATGGGCGTGTACCTGCACCTGATGCGCGGTTCGGTGGTGGTGGGCGAGGGGCAGCGGGTGGCCCAGGGGCAGGCGCTGGCCAAGTCGGGCAACACCGGCAACAGCAGCGGGCCGCACCTGCATTTCGTGGTGCAGCGCAATGTGGGGTTGGCGCTGGAGTCGATACCGTATCAGTTCGACCGGCCGATTGGCGGGTTACCGGATTTTACTGCCGGCAACCCTTGAGGCTTTCGCGGCACAAGGCCGCTCCTACAGGGGAATGCGATCTACTGTAGGAGCGGCCTTGTGCCGCGATAGGGCTGCAAAGCAGCCCCAGGGATATCAATCGAGCTTGAGCACCTTGGCCAGCACGATCTTCGGCCCTTTCATCTTCTTGATGATGATGCGCAGGCCGTCGACCTCCAGCACTTCCTCTTCCTCGGGCACGCGCTTGAGGGTCTCGTAGACCAGGCCGGCCAGGGTTTCCGCCTCGATATGGTCGAGGTCGACGCCCAGCAGGCGCTCGACCTTGAACAGCGGCGTATCACCGCGTACCAGCAGCTTGCCCGGCTGGTAGGCGAGGATGCCGCGCTCGGTCTTGCGGTGTTCGTCCTGGATATCGCCGACCAGCACCTCCAGCACGTCTTCCATGGTCAGGTAGCCGATCACCTTGCCATCGGCTTCCTCCACCAGCACGAAGTGCGCGCCACCCTTGCGGAACTGCTCCAGCAGCTGGGACAACGGCATGTGCCGCGACACGCGCTCCAGCGGGCGGGCGAGGTCCTCGAGGTCGATGGTCTCGGGCAGGTGGTCCAGTTCGGCCAGCTCCAGCAGCAGGTCCTTGATGTGCAGCAGGCCGGTGAACTCCTCGCGCTCGGCGTCATACAGCGGGTAGCGGCTGAACTTGTGACGGCGCAGCAGGGCGAGGATTTCCTTCAGTGGCGCATGGGCGTCGATGCTGACCATGTCTTCGCGGGAGTTGGCCCAGTCGACCACTTCCAGCTCGCCCATCTCCACGGCCGAGGCCAGCACGCGCATGCCCTGGTCGCTCGGATCCTGGCCGCGGCTGGAGTGCAGGATCAGCTTGAGCTCCTCGCGGCTGTAGTGGTGCTCGTGGTGCGGCCCGGGCTCACCTTGGCCGGCGATGCGCAGGATGGTGTTGGCGCTGGCGTTGAGCAGGTAGATGGCCGGGTACATTGCCCAGTAGAACAGGTACAGCGGCACGGCAGTCCACAGCGACAGCAGCTCGGGCTTGCGGATCGCCCACGACTTCGGTGCCAGCTCGCCGACCACGATGTGCAGGTAGGAGATCACGAAGAAGGCGACGAAGAACGAGATCGCCTTGATCAGCTCGGGGCTGTCCACGCCCACGGCGGCCAGCAGCGGCTCGAGCAGGTGGGCGAACGCCGGCTCGCCGACCCAGCCCAGGCCCAGGGAGGCGAGGGTGATGCCCAGCTGGCAGGCCGACAGGTAGGCGTCGAGCTGGTTATGCACCTTGCGCAGGATGCTGCCACGCCAGCCGTGCAGCTCGGCGATGGATTCGACTCGGGTGGAACGCAGCTTGACCATGGCGAACTCGGCGGCAACGAAGAAGCCGTTGAGCAGCACCAGGAACAAGGCGAAGAGAATCATGCCGAAATCGGCGAACAACGAGGTGAGGCTGATACCAGGGGAAGGGTCCATGATGGAGTTTTTACGGGGTCCGTCTTTGAATTGAAGAGAAAAAAAGTGCCAGCGATGGCTGGCACGGGGGATCCAATGTAGCGGCTGGAGCCGCAAAAGCAAAGGGGATGCGTCCCATCGCGGGGCAAGCCCGCTCCCACGATCGCTTAGGCAGTGCGTGGGAGCGGGCTTGCCCCGCGATGATTCAGGCTTTGCTTGACACCAATTGCGCCGGCGCGAAGTGGCAGGTAAAGGTGCTGCCATGCCCCGGCACGCTGCTGATTTCCAGGCGTGCGCGATGGCGCATCAGCACATGCTTGACGATCGCCAGCCCCAGCCCGGTGCCGCCGGTATTGGACGCACGGCTTGAGTCGACCCGGTAGAAGCGTTCGGTCAGGCGTGGCAGGTGCTTGGCTTCGATCCCCACCCCCGAGTCCTGCACGCTCAGGTGCGCGCCCTGTTCGTCGGCCCACCAGCGGATGCGGATATTGCCTTCGTCCTGGGTGTACTTGACCGCGTTGAACACCAGGTTGGAGAACGCGCTGCGCAGCTCCGACTCACTGCCCTTGAGACGAATGCCGGGCGTCGCCTCCAGGCTGATGCGCTGGTTGCGCGGGCCTGACAGGGCCTGGGCGTCGTTCTTGATGGCACCGAGCAGGGTGTCGACCAGCACCGGCTGGTTGTCCGAGGGGTAGTCGGTGGCCTCGAGCTTGGCCAGCAGCAGCAGGTCGTTGAGCAGGGTCTGCATGCGCGAGCCTTGCGCGCTCATCTGCTGCAGGGCGCGGCTCCAGCGTGGGTTCACGTCCTCGACATTGTCCAGCAGCGTCTCCAGGTAACCGGTGATCACCGTCAGCGGCGTGCGCAGCTCGTGGGAAACGTTGGCGACGAAGTCCTTGCGCATCTGTTCCAGCTGGTGGATGCGGGTCACGTCGCGCACCAGCATCAGGTGTTCGTTGTTGCCGTAGCGGGTCAGGTGCAGTTGCACGCGCAGGCGGTCGTTGATCGGCGAGGGGATCTCCAGCGGCTCGGCGTAGTTGTCCGACTCGAAATACTCCTTGAAGCGCGGGTGGCGCACCAGGTTGGTCACCGGCTGGCCGCCGTCCTGCGGCGTCTTGAAGCCCAGCAGGGTCTCGGCGGCGCGGTTCCACCACTCCAGGTTGCCTTCGCTGTCGAGCATGATCACCGCGTCGCGCAGGGCGGCGGTGGACTCCTGGACCCGGTCGATCACTGCTTGCAGGCGGCCGCGCACGCGCTGGTCGCGGCGTTGCAGGTGGTAGATGCTGTCGAACACCTCGCCCCACAGGCCGTAGCCATCGGGGGGCGCTTCGTCGGGCTGGTGGTTGCGCAGCCAGTCGTGCAGGCGCAGCAGCTGCTTCAGCGTCCAGCCCAGGTACAGGGCCAGGCCGATGGCCAGGCTCCAGCCGTAGTAGCCGCTGACCAGCCCGCCGATCAGGCAGACGGTGATCAGCAGGAGCATGTGGCGAATCAGGGTCGCGTGCCAGTTCTGGTTCAATTGACAGTCCTTGTACAGCGGGCGCTGGGGCTTCGATCAGCTCTTGGTCGAGAAGCGATAGCCGGTGCCGCGGACGGTTTGTACCAGATTTTCATAGGCTTCACCCAGCGCCTTGCGCAGGCGACGGATGTGCACGTCGACGGTGCGTTCCTCGACGTAGACGTTGCCGCCCCAGACCTGGTCGAGCAGTTGGCCACGGGTGTAGGCGCGCTCCTGGTGGGTCATGAAGAACTGCAGCAGGCGGTATTCGGTGGGACCCATCTCGGCCGGCTTGCCGTCGATGGTCACGCGGTGGCTGATAGGGTCGAGCAGCAGGCCACCGACTTCGATCGGCGCCTCGCTGTCGCTCGGGCCGGTGCGGCGCAGCACGGCCTTCAGGCGCGCCACCAGCTCGCGGGGGGAGAACGGCTTGGTGATGTAGTCGTCGGCGCCGACTTCCAGGCCCTGGATCTTGTTGTCCTCTTCACCCTTGGCGGTGAGCATGATGATCGGGATGTCGCCGGTCAGTTCGTCGCGCTTGAGGCGGCGGGCCAGCTCGATGCCCGAGGTGCCCGGCAGCATCCAGTCGAGCAGGATCAGGTCCGGCTTGCGGTCGACGATGATGGCGTGGGCCTGTTGCGAGTTCTCGGCCTCGAGGCAGTCATAGCCGGCCATTTCCAATGCAACGGCGATCATCTCGCGGATAGGCGCTTCGTCGTCGACGATCAGAATGTTTCTGCCAACCATGCTCAATTACCTCTCCCAGGAACGGTGTCTTGGCCCGCATTAGATAACGGAATTATTGCAGCTGTGTGACAGGGTGTTGGCCATTCTGGCGACATTGCGTGACTGGGCTAGGCTTCAGGGGGCCGCGAAGGCGGCGCGGACATTCAATCCACCCCCGAAACAATGGTGATTCCAATGACACGACATACGCTGAGCTGGATGGCCCTTTGCGCTGCGCTGGCAGTGCCGGGGGTGGCGTCGGCTCATCACGCCACGGAAAAGGACGGCATGTGGGTCGATCACAACGGCATGACGCTGTACACCTTCGACAAGGATGCCGGCGGCAAGTCCATGTGCAACGGCGAGTGCGCCAAGAACTGGCCGCCGTTGATGGTCAGCGATGGTGAGAAGGCCGAAGGCAAGTGGACGCAGATCAAGCGTGACGACGGCAAGATGCAGTGGGCCTACGACGGCAAGCCGCTTTACACCTTCGTCAAGGACAAGAAGGCCGGGGAGACCACCGGTGATGGCATGAAGGACGTCTGGCATATCGCCAAGCCCTGAAGGTTGATCTTTGACCCTGTGGGAGCGGGTTTACCCGCGAATGCTGCGGTGCCGCCGCCATCGCATTCGCGGGTAAATCCGCTCCCACAGAGACGGTGAGCCTCAGCGCAACGCGTAATCCAGCACCACCCCGCCAAAAATCAGCATCCCCGCCCAATGGTTGTGCAGAAACGCCTTTAAGCACGACTCCCGATCCAGCTTGCGCGTCGACCAGAACTCCCAGGCAAAGCACACCGCCGCCGCCAACAGCCCCAGGTGGAACCAGCCGCCCAGCTCGAAACGGTTACCCGCCAGCAACAGGCAGCCCAGCGACAGCAACTGCAAGGTCAGGATGATCACCCGGTCGGCCTCGCCGAACAGGATGGCGGTGGATTTCACGCCGATCTTCAGGTCGTCGTCACGGTCAACCATGGCGTAGTAGGTGTCGTAGCCCACCGTCCATAGCAGGTTGGCGATGTACAGCAGCCAGGCGCTGGCCGGCAGCTCGCCGCCCGCGGCGGTGAAGGCCATGGGGATACCCCAGGAGTACGCCGCGCCCAGCACCACCTGCGGGTAGTAGGTGTAGCGCTTCATGAACGGGTAGCAGAACGCCAGGGCGACCGCGCCGAACGACAGCCATACCGTGGTAGCGTTGGTGCACAGCACCAGCAGGAAACTCAGCCCCACCAGCAGGGCGAACAGCGCCAGCGCTTCGCGGGGTTTCACCCGGCCGCTGGCCAGTGGCCGGTCAGCGGTGCGCTTGACGTGGCCGTCCACCTTGCGGTCGGCGAAGTCGTTGATGCAGCAGCCGGCGGCGCGCATCAGCACCACGCCCAAACCGAAGATCAGCACGTTGGCCAGGGTCGGCGAACCGTTGCCGGCGATCCACACCGCCACCAGCGTCGGCCACAGCAGCAGGTAGATGCCGATCGGGCGGTCCATGCGGCTCAGCTGGATGAAGTCCCAGGCCCGTGGGTGCAGGCGGTTGAGCGACTTGAGCAGTTGCAGGTACATCAGCGGTTCTCCTCCTTGGCCGCGTGCCACAGGGCGGGCAGGAACACCTCGGCCACCAGCAGGTCGAGGCCGTCGCGCTCGAAGCGCGAGCGCCGCCCCCACAATCCGGCGCCGGCGACCTCGGCGGGCAGCCAGCCCTGTGGATAACTGCACACTTCGATCGGGTGGCGGACGAACGCCTGGTCACAGAACAGCAGCTCGCCCAGCGAGCGGCTGCCCAGGGTCTCCAGGTCCAGCCCGCCGCGTTCCAGCGCCGTGCGACTGGCCACGCTGCGGGCGAACACCCACGGATGGCCGTGGCCGCGCAGGTAGACCTCGCGCACCCAGCCCTGCGCGCCAGGCGCCAGGCCCAAGGCGGCGCACTCGTCGTCGCGCAGGGGCTGCCAGCCTTCGAACAGGGGCGTGACGCTGAAGTGATCGTGGGAGAGACGGGTCAGGCGACGGGTCAGGGAGCCCTCGTCGAACAGCCAGCCCAGGGTCGGCTGGTCGAGGGTGGTCGCCAGCTGCGGATACGCCAGCCACGCGACAGCGGCTGCTTGCGGGGTTTCGTACGGCACGTCGGTATGCTTGATACAGGCCAGAGAGGCGGCGAGCTTAGCATGTTTGCCCGGACTGCTTGCATACTGCTGGCAGGGCCAGTACAAAGCCCCCACGAATTGCGCGGTAGCCCCTTCGCGGGTAAACCCGCTCCCACAGGTACAGTGCAGCCCTCGGGAACTGCGCGTCCCTTGTAGGAGCGGGCTTGCCCCGCGATGAGGCCGTCAGCTGCAACGCATCCTTAAGCCTGACCGAGGAACAGCAGTAAATGAAGAAGTGGCAATGTATTGTCTGCGGCCTGATCTACGACGAGGCCCAAGGTTGGCCGGACGACGGCATCGCCCCCGGCACCCGCTGGGAAGATGTACCGCAAGACTGGCTGTGCCCCGACTGCGGCGTGGGCAAGAGTGATTTCGAAATGATCGCCATCGGCTGATCGCAACCCTGGCTTGAAGAAGGAACGCACGACATGACGTCCCCCGTGGTGATCATCGGTACCGGCCTTGCCGGCTACAACCTGGCGCGAGAGTTTCGCAAGCTCGACGGCGATACGCCGCTGTTGCTGATCACCGCCGACGACGGTCGCTCCTACTCCAAGCCCATGCTGTCCACCGGCTTCGCCAAGCAGAAGGACGCCGACGGCCTGTGCATGGCCGAACCGGGTGCGATGGCCGAGCAGCTCAAGGCCGAGATTCGTACCCATACCCGTATCAGCGGCATCGACCCGGGCCACAAGCGCCTGTGGATTGGCGAGGAAGCGGTGGAGTACCGCGACCTGGTACTGGCCTGGGGCGCGCAGACGGTGCAGGTGCCTGTGGAAGGCGATGCCGGCGAGCTGGTCTTCCCGATCAACGACCTGGAGGACTACGCACGCTTTCGCGCTGCGGCCGCGGGCAAGCAGCGTGTGCTGATCCTCGGTGCCGGCCTGATCGGTTGCGAATTCGCCAACGACCTCAGCCTGGGCGGCCTGCACTGCGAGGTCGTCGCCCCCTGTGAGCAGGTGATGCCGACTCTGCTGCACCCAGCTGCCGCCGCAGCCGTGCAGGCGGGCCTGGAAGGACTGGGCGTGCGCTTTCACCTCGGCCCGGTGCTGACCCGCCTGCAGCGGGCAGGGGAGGCGCTCGAGGCGCACCTGTCCGATGGCAGCGTGATTCCCTGCGACCTGGTGGTGTCAGCCATCGGCCTGCGTCCGCGCACCGACCTGGCAGCGGCGGCGGGGTTGCAGGTCAACCGTGGGGTGGTGGTGGACCGCCAGCTGCGCACCTCCCATGCCAATATCTTCGCCCTGGGCGACTGCGCCGAGGTCGATGGCATCAACCTGCTGTACGTCATGCCGCTGATGACCTGCGCCCGTGCCCTGGCCCAGACCCTGGCCGGCAACCCGACCGCGGTGGCCTACGGCCCGATGCCGGTCACCGTGAAGACTCCGGCCTGTCCGCTGGTGGTATCCCCGGTGCCGCCCGGCCATGAGGGCACCTGGGTGGTCGAAGGCAGCGGCGCCGACTTGAAAGTGCTCTGCCACGGTGCCGATGGCCAGCTGCTGGGCTACGCCCTGACCGGCGGCGCGGTCATGGAGAAACTGGCGCTGAATCGCCAGTTACCGCCCTTGATGGCGTAAATAGCGGGCGTTCTGTCGGAATTATCCTGTTCTTGCCGCGACAATGGCCGCCCAGATACTGGCGCGGCCCCGGTCGGCGTGCCATCCTCACTGGCGTCTGCCGCAGCCTAGAGCCTGCGGTGCCTTGAACGCTGCTCCCTTCGGCAGCACGGCATAACAACAAGAAATCCCGTCAAAGAGGCTTCACTATGCGTAAACCAGAACTCGCCGCCGTCATCGCCGAAAAGGCCGATCTGACCAAGGAAAAGGCCAACCAGGTCCTCAACGCGATTCTCGACAGCATCACCGGCGCGCTCGACAAGGACACCGTCACCCTGGTCGGTTTCGGCACCTTCGAAAAACGCCACCGTGGCGCCCGCACCGGCAAGAACCCGCAGACCGGCCAGCCGGTGAAGATCAAGGCCAGCAATACCGTCGCTTTCAAACCAGGCAAGAACCTGCGTGACAGCGTCAACGTCCCGGCCAAACCTGCCAAGAAAAAGTGATCGAACAGTTTCACCCGACGGGCGCCTGGAGGCGCCCGTTGCGTTTCTGGTAAGCAAATGCGGCGAACTTGCATAATCAGGGCGAGAAACGGATAAACTGCGCGACTCAGTCACTTTTCATTCGAGGCGTGTTGATGAAGTTTCGCTTTCTTCTCTGGGCCATGGGTCTGCTGATGGCCAAGGCCAGCCGCAACAACCCGGCGTTCCAGCAGCAGTTGCAGGACAAGGACCTGGTCTTCCAGATGCAGACGCTCGATGGCAAGGTCGCCCGGCACTTCATCGTCAAGGACCTGCGCATCAGCAGCAAGGGCGGCCTGCACCCGCAGCCGGCCTTCGCCATCGCCTTCAAGGACGCCGCCTACGGCTTCGCCACGCTGCAGGCCGGCAACAAGCAGCTGGCGTTCATGCAGGGGATCCAGGAGAAGAACATCCAGATCAAGGGCAATCCGGCGCTGGTGATCTGGTTCCAGGGCTTGATGAAGTACCTGAAGCCGAAGAAGAAGGCCTGAGCCCCAGGCGCAGGGCTTCTCTGTAGGAGCGGCCTTGTGCCGCGAATGGGCTGCGTAGCAGCCCCAGCTGGTCTGCGCCATTATTGAAATTGCTGGGGCCGCTTCGCGCCCCTTTCGCGGCGCAAGGCCGCTCCTACAGAGTGATCTTAATGCGAGTGCGGCGCGTGGAACTGCGACGCCAGCTCGCGCAGCAGGGCCTCGGCCTCCAGCACCTTGTTCACCACCTCTTCGGCCTTGTCCCGGGTCAGCCCCAGGCGCTCGAGCAGGGCATCCGGGATCTCGTCCTTCGGCCCCGAGCCGATTCCCCGGGCGCGCAGCAGGCGCGTCGCCAGGCACACCAGGTTGGGGAACGCCGCATAATCGCCGGCGTACGCCGGATCGTGCTGGAAGCGCAGGGCCGTTGACAGCTCATCGGGCATGTCCCACAGCTTCATCAGCCAGGCCCCGATCTGTTCACGGCTGATCCCCAGCAGGTGCTGTTCCACATAGCTGTGGCACAGGTGCGGGTTGACCTCCAGGTGGCGGCAGATCAGCGAGAAGTGCGGCGGGAAGACGTGGGCCAGCAGCAGGTAACCGAAGTTGTGCAGCAGGCCGGCCAGGTAGGTCAGGCCCGCTTCCGGGCGCTCGGCGCGCGGCATGGCGCGGGTCAGGCCCTCGATCACCGCGGCGGTGTAGATCGACTGCTGCCAGTACGGCGTGGCCTGTTGCGGGTGGTCCTTGGGCAGGCTCAGGGTCTTGCCCAGCGCCAGGCCCAGGGCCAGGTTGATCACCAGGTCGAAGCCCAGCACGCGGACGATGGCGTCCTCCACCGAGCGAATCTTGCCGGGCGAGGCGTAGTACGGAGAGGCAGCCCAGCTGACCACCTGCGCGGCCAGGGCCGGGTCGGTCTCCACCACACCGGTGATGTCGTCGATGCTGGCATTGGGGTCGACGCGCAGCTTGATGATCTTCTGCGCGGTGTCGGCCAGCGGCGGAATCTCGATGGTCTGCTCCAGGCGTTGCTGGATGCGGCGGGCGGTGAAGGCCTGGACGGCGCGGATGACTTCCTTGGGAGGGCCGTCCAACTGATCGAAACTCAGGCGAATATCGCTGATCTGCTGGCCGAACGTGCTGGCGCTGGCCTTGAACAGCATCTTCTTGAAGGCTGTCCTGCCGATTTCCAGGAGCAGGCCGGCTTCGCCGGACTGGATCAGCAGGGTCTCGTTGTCGAGCAGGCTCTTTTCGTACTGGCACGGCGAGCTGGTCAGGGCGGGAATGGCCGGCAGGGCCTTGAGGTGATGCTTGTCGAGCATCTGCTTCAGGCGCTCCAGCGGCACGGCCTTGAGCTTGCGGCCGGTCAGCTCTTCAAGGCGCTTGAGGTCCAGCAACTGGCTTTGCGGGAACAGCACCATCAAGGCACCGATCTCGTCATCGAGCAGCACGGCCTGCACCCGCGAGGCGGCCGGCAGCCCCGGGTGCTCGGGCACCTCGCGGAAGCTGACGCCGAGCTTGTCGAGCAACAGCCGGATGACAGACGGTGCGTGTAGGGTTGCGGTATCCAGGGCAACTTCAGTCATGGCCTGTATCCAATCATTCTGTAAACGCGAAGTATAACCAGCCTGTCCGACAAGCTGGATCCATTATGGGACGGGCGTCACACCTGGCCATATTGTTGACCGTGGCGCAGCCAGCGATCGAGCAACGGGCTGACGTGGTCGGGCCAGCGTGCCAGCAGGGCCTGGGCGGCGTCGCGTACGGCCGGCAGCAGGTCGGCGTCGCGCATCAGGTCGGCGACCTTGAACTGTAGCAGGCCGGTCTGGCGGGTCCCGAGCATCTCGCCGGGGCCACGCAACTCCAGGTCCTTCTCTGCTATGACGAATCCGTCGTTGGTTTCCCGCATGATGCCCAGGCGCTCGCGGCCGATCTGCGACAGCGGCGGGTGATAGAGCAGCACGCAGTGGCTCACCGCGCTGCCCCGGCCGACCCGGCCACGCAGCTGGTGCAGCTGGGCCAGGCCCAGGCGCTCGGGGTTCTCGATGATCATCAGGCTGGCATTGGGCACGTCGACGCCGACCTCGATCACCGTGGTGGCCACCAGCAGTTGCAGGTCGCCGGCCTTGAACTCGGCCATCACCGCGGCCTTTTCCGCAGGCTTCATGCGCCCGTGGATCAGGCCCACGCGCAGCTCGCCGAGGGCGCTGCCCAGCTCTTCGAAGGTGCTCTCGGCGGCCTGGCAGGTCAGCTCTTCGGACTCTTCGATCAGGGTGCACACCCAGTAGGCCTGGCGGCCTTCGGCACAGGCGGCGCGGACCCGCTCGACCACCTCGAAGCGGCGGCTGTCGGCGACCAGCACGGTGTTCACCGGGGTACGTCCGGGCGGCAGCTCGTCGAGGACCGAGGTGTCGAGGTCGGCATAGGCGCTCATGGCCAGGGTGCGCGGGATCGGCGTGGCGGTCATGATCAGTTGGTGCGGGCACAGCTGGCCCATGACGCCCTTCTTGCGCAGGGCCAGGCGCTGCTGCACGCCGAAGCGGTGCTGTTCGTCGATGATCGCCAGGGCCAGGTGCTTGAACTGCACCTCGTCCTGGAACAGCGCGTGGGTGCCGACCACCATGGGCGCGCCATTGGCGATCTGCTCCAGGGCGCTGGCGCGGGCCTTGCCCTTGAGCTTGCCGGCCAGCCAGGCGACCTCGATGCCCAGCGGTTCGAGCCAGCGCTTGAAGGTGATGTAGTGCTGTTCGGCGAGGATCTCGGTGGGCGCCATCAGGGCGACCTGGTAACCCGCTTCCAGAGCCTGCAGGGCGGCCAGCGCGGCGACCACTGTCTTGCCGGCGCCTACGTCGCCTTGCACCAGGCGCATCATCGGCTCGTGCTGGCTGAGATCGTAGGCAATTTCGTTGCCGACCCGCTGCTGGGCGCCGGTCGGGCTGAAACCGAGGTTGGCCAGGTACTGCGCCGGCAGGCGGCTGGCCTTGGGCAGCACCGGCGCCCGCAGGCTGCGCTGGCTCTCGCGCAGGCGTTGCTGCGAGAGCTGGTGGGTCAGCAGCTCCTCGAAGGCCAGGCGATGCTGGGCCCAGTGATGGCCCTCGGCGAGTTCCTCGAGGTCGGCGTCTGCCGGCGGGTTGTGCAGGTAGCGGATGGCGTCGCTGAGCGGCGCCAACTGGTAGTCGCGGGCCAGTTCGTCGGGCAGCCAGTCGGGCAGGCTGCGCGGGCCGAGCAGGCCGAGGCTCTGCTGGCACAGCAGGCGCAGGCGCTGCTGGGTCAGGCCTTCGGTGGTCGGGTAGATCGGTGTCAGCGTCTGTTCGACCGGCGGCGGTGCTTCGTCGCCGTTCAGCGCCCGGTATTCCGGGTGGTAGATCTCCAGCCCCGAAGCGCCGGGGCGGGCTTCACCATAGCAGCGCAGGTGGGTGCCACGCTTGAGGCCCTCCTTCTGCGCATTGCTGAAATGGTAGAAGCGCAGGCTCAGCGTGCCGCTGCCGTCGCCCAGGCGCACCACCAGGCTGCGGCGCTTGCCCATGGTCACGTCGGCCCCGCTGACCACGCCCTCGATCACCGCGTCCTGGCCTGGACGCAACTGGCCGATGGGCACCACGCGGGTGCGGTCCTGGTAGCGCAGCGGCAGGTGGAACAGCAGGTCCTGCAGGTTCTCCAGACCGACCTTGGCGAGTTTTTCCGCCATGGCGTCGCCTACGCCCTTGAGCGTGGTGACCGGGACGTTCGACAGCTCGGTCATGGGTTCAGGCCGGTTGTTCCACCGGCGGCTTGGCCACCGAGCAGAGGCGGATCGAGTCGGCGAGGATCTCGATGGCCTTCGGCCGCGGGAAGCTGGCACGCCAGGCGATGGCCACGGTACGGAACGGTGCGGGCGCGGTCAGCGGACGGACTTCGATGACGCCCGGCGCGTAATGATGGCTGTGCACCGCCGACAGCGGCAGGATCGACACGCCCAGGCCCGAGGCGACCATGTGGCGGATGGTTTCCAGCGAGCTGGACTCGACCGTGGTGTGCTTGGACCCTTCACCACCCTTGTTCAGCGTCGGGCAGGCCTCGAGCACCTGGTCGCGGAAGCAGTGGCCCTCGCCGAGCAGCAGCAGGCTCTTGTCGTTGAGCATGGCGGTGTCGATGGTGTCCTTGGCGGTCCACGGGTGGTCGGCCGGCATCAAGGCGCAGAATGGCTCGTCGTACAGCGGCAGGGTCAGCACGTCGGCCTCGTTGAACGGCAGGGCGATGATCACCGCGTCCAGTTCGCCGTTGCGCAGCTTTTCGCGCAGCACGTGGGTGAAGTTCTCTTCGATGTACAACGGCATCTGCGGCGCCACGCGGTGCAGCTGCGGGATCAGGTGCGGGAACAGATAGGGGCCGACGGTGTAGATGGCGCCGACCTTGAGTGGCGCGGTCAGCTGGTTCTTGCCGGCCTGGGCCAGCTCGCGGATGCCCTGGGCCTGCTCCAGTACCTTCTGCGCCTGGGCGACGATGCTCTCGCCGACCGGCGTGAGGCGCACCGCGCTCTTGCTGCGCTCGAAGATCAGCACGCCGAGTTCGTCCTCGAGCTTCTTCACGCCCACCGACAGGGTCGGCTGGCTGACGTGGCAACGCTCGGCCGCGTGGCCGAAGTGCTGCTCTTGCGCGAGGGTGACGATGTAGCGAAGTTCGGTGAGGGTCATAACGTGCGTCCATGAAGTTGCGGCCCCAGCATAGCGGCTGCAATCGATAGACGCACGTTATCAGACTTGCCGTTTTGTGACAGAAACAAAAACGTCAGCGTCGGTCCAGCGAGTAGACGAACGGCGCGACGACTTCGATCGTGCCATTGTTCAGCAACTCCGCCGGAGGCTTGGGCACCGTGCCGGCACGGCGGATCATCTCCAGCGTGGCCCGGTCCAGCGCCGCGCTGCCGGAACCGCCGGCCAGCGCGTACGAGACCACCTTGCCTTCGGCGTCGACCACGAAGCGCAGGCGGTTGATGCCCTGCAGTCCGCGACGGCGAGCGTCCTCGGGGTACTTCTTGTACTTGGCCAGGTGACGCAGCAGATCGCTCTGCCAGCTTGGCAGGGCATTGCTGTTGGACGCGATGCTCGGCTGTGGCGCCGCCGACTTCTGCGGTGGCGTGTTGCTCGGCGGCGTGTCCGCGACGTCGTCCTTGGCCGGTGGTTCGTCCTTCGGCGGCTCAAGCTTCTTCTCGGGCTTGGGCGGCTGTGGCTTGGCCTTGGGCTTGGGCGGCTTGGGAATGGCGATCTTCGGCTTCGGTGCCTCTGCCAGCTTCGGCAGTGGCGGTTCCTCGACCGGCGTCGGCGGTTTCGGGGCGGCCTTGGGCGGTGGCGGCGGCGCGGGCTCGGGCAGCGGTGCCAGCTCGACCATCATCGCTGCCGGCGGCAACTCGAGGGCCTGGGGCACCGACCAGTTGAGCGTCAGCAGCACGGCGACTGCGTGCACACCCAGCACGATCGCCAGGCTGCCACCGTAGCGCGCCATGTTTGAGCGCGTTTTCGTCATTTCTTGGCTGCCGTCTCGAGTCCGACCAGGCCGACCTTGAGGTAGCCGGCGGCGCGCATGGTGTTCATCACTTCCATCAGGTCGCCGTAGTCGACGCCCTTGTCAGCCTGGAAGAAGATGGTGGTTTCCTTGTCGCCCTTGGTCTTGGCGTCGAGCATGGCGCCAAGCTGGTCGCGCTGGGCCACCTCGTCGTCGCCGAGGTAGAGCTTCTTGTCGGCCTTGACGCTGACGAACACCGGCTTCTCGGGCCTCGGCGCGGGCTTCGCGGTCGAGGCGGGCAGGTCGACCTTGATGTCGACCGTGGCCAGGGGCGCCGCGACCATGAAGATGATCAGCAGCACCAGCATCACGTCGATGAACGGCGTGACGTTGATTTCGTGGTTCTCGGCGAGGTCATCGCCACCTTCGTTGAGATGCAGGCCCATGGCTTACCCCACTTTCACCATGTGCGGGGCGGCGCGCTCGCTGCCCTGGTGGTCCAGATCGCGGCTGACCAGCAGCAGGACCTGGGCGGAGGCGTCGGACACCTGTGCCTTGTAGCCGGCGATGGAGCGGGCGAAGACGTTGTAGATGACCACGGCCGGGATCGCGGCGACCAGGCCCAGGGCGGTGGCCAGCAGGGCTTCGGCGATGCCCGGGGCGACCACGGCGAGGTTGGTGGTCTGGGTCTTGGCGATGCCGATGAAGCTGTTCATGATGCCCCACACGGTGCCAAACAGGCCGACGAACGGCGCGGTAGAACCGATGGTGGCCAGCACGCCGGTGCCGCTGCTCATGGTCCGGCCGCTGGCGGCCACCAGGCGCTCCAGGCGGAAGCTGACGCGTTCCTTGATGCCTTCCTTCTCGCGAGCGTTGGCCGACAGGCGCATCTCTTCGAGGGCGTCATGCACCAGGGTGTGGGCCAGGGTGCCTTCCTTGTTCGAGACCTCGCTGGCCTCTTTCAGGCTCACCGAGCGCTTCAGGGCGGCGATCTCGCCACGCAGGCGGCGCTTGGCGCCCATCAGTTCGAAGCCCTTGGCGATCCAGATGGTCCAGGTGATGATCGAGGCGATGGCCAGGCCGATCATCACGGCCTTCACCACCACGTCGGCGTTCTTGTACATGCCCCATGGGGACAGGTCGTGGGCCATGCCCAGCGAGGTGTCTTCGACCATCGCCTGCACGTTCTCGTCGGCCGGAGCCTGGCCTTCCACCGGAGCATTTGCGTCAGCAGGCGCGGCGATCGGCGCGGCAACCGGTGCCTGGCCTTCGGCGGCAGGCGTGGCCGGGGCGGTGGCAGCGGCGGCTGCCGGGGTAGCGGCGACAGGCTCATCGGCCATGGCTGCCGGGGCCAGTACCAGGCTGAACATCAGCGCGGCAATGGCGCGCCAGGCGCGCGACGGGGTTGGCGAAGCGGAAGGTTGAGTACGTGTCATGCTGGCCGGACCTGATGAAGAGAAATGGGTTGAGTTCTTCAAGGCCTCGAAGCAGGCCGAGAACAGACAGGGCCGCCATTATTGCAAGTAATTCTTGTTAACAAAAGTAATACTGTTGCTTTTTTTGACCTTGGTATAGCCGTTTATCGCGCTAACCCGATAGCCTGTGCCTTTCGCATTAGGAGGTTCGGTATGTCAGACGTTTCAGCTTTGATCGTGGGTTGCGGTGATGTGGGCAGCCGCCTGGCCCGCCAACTGCTTGCTCAAGGCTGGCAGGTCAGCGGCTTGCGCCGTTCGGTCGATCAGCTGCCCGAAGGGGTTCGGCCGATCGCCGCCGATCTGGCCGAGCCGCAGATACCGAGCGCCTGGCCTGAGCAGGGGCCTGATTACCTGGTGTATTGCGTGGCGGCCAGCCAGCACGATGAAGCCGGCTACCAGGCGGCCTATGTCGAAGGTCTGCGCCATGTGCTGGGATGGCTGGCGGCGAAAGGGCAGCGGCCACGACGCCTGGTGTTCGTGTCCAGTAGCAGCGTGTATGCGCAGCAGGACGGTGAATGGATTGCCGAAGCGGCAGCCACGCAGCCCGAGGGCTATTCCGGCAAGGTGATGCTCGAGGCCGAGCGGCTGGCGCTGGACAGCGGCATTCCCGCGACGATCGTGCGCCTGACCGGCATCTATGGGCCGGGGCGTGAGTGGTTGCTGAGCCAGGTGCGCCAGGGTTACCGCGTGGCCGAGGAGCCGCCGTTGTACGGCAACCGTATCCATGCCGAGGATGCCGCCGGCCTGATGGCGCACCTGCTGCGCGCCGATGCCCGGGGTGTTGCGCTGGACGATTTTTATATCGGTGTCGATGACAATCCGGCGCCGCTGGCCGAGGTGGTGGCCTGGCTGCGCGAGTACTTGGGCGTTACCCAGTGGTCGGATGAGCAGCGGGTGCGGCGTACCGGCAGCAAGCGTTGCAGCAATGCGCGGGCGCGGGCGTTGGGGTGGGTGCCGCAGTACCCGAGTTATAAAGAAGGCTATGCGGCCATTCTCGAGGGAAGAAACTAACCTTCAAGGCTTGATGCGCCCCCTTGTAGGAGCGGCCTTGTGCCGCGAAAGGGCTGCGAAGCAGCCCCAGCAATCCATGCGGCGCCTCTTGAATCCTGGGGCTGCTTCGCAGCCCTTTCGCGGCGCAAGGCCGCTCCTACAGAGGGCGTGCGCGCTTCAGTCCTTTTCCAGCACCCACTGCCGCGCACCGGCGGCCAGTTGCGGCATTTCATCCGGCTGGGCGCGGTTCACCGCCTGGAAGATCTCCAGGGTGTCGCCGTCGCGCTTGAAGATCCACGGCGCGCCGCGCTGGTTGCGCTCCAGCCACAGGCTGTCGTTGCCATCGCCCATGGTCGCGCAGTCGCCCGCCAGGCACAGGGCGAAGCGGTCCGGGCCGGGCAGGCCGGTGACGTTACCGGTGTCGCTGAAGTGCACCACGGCGCCCTTGCCCTGGCCTTCGACGATCTTCCAGTCGCCGCCCAGGTATTGCTGGTATAGCGCCTTCTCGAAGCTGCCGCCCAGCGGCGTGTTCTGTGGGCCTTCGCTGCGCACGAAGGTTTGCTGGTGACCGGACGGGTCGATGGCCAGCAACTCGTCGCCGTCGAGCTTGAGCTGTTCGACCAGGCCACCTTCGAAGCTGACCTGCCAGTCCTTCTCGTTGGCGCTCAGACGCCCGTCGGCAGCCTCGAAGCCATTGCTGAAGCTGGCCTGCTGGTTCTTGACGTCGATCTTCCATTCGAACACCGGGCCCTGGGCGTCGAGGGCCTGGCGTAGGCTGGGGCCTTTGCGGGCGGCGTCGATGGCGGCCTGGTTGATCCAGGTGCCGTTGAAGTCTTCGGGTTTGTGGCTGGCGCAGCCGCCCAGGAGCAGGGCTGCCAGCGCGAGAGGCAATGCGTGGCGCATGGGGGAAACCTTGGGGCAGGAGAGGGTGGTGACGGGCGTGGCGCCCGTCACCGGGGGTATTACTCGAGGACCAGGATCGCGTCCATTTCGACCTGGGCACCCTTCGGCAGCGCGGCTACGCCGATGGCGGCGCGGGCTGGGTAAGGCTGTTCGAAGTAACGGCCCATGATTTCGTTGACCTTGGCGAAGTGGCTCAGGTCGGTGAGGAAGATGTTCAGCTTGACGATGTCCTTGAACGAGCCGCCAGCGGCTTCGGCCACCGACTTCAGGTTCTCGAACACCTGGACGGTCTGGGCTTCGAAGCCTTCGACCAGTTCCATGGTCTTTGGATCGAGCGGGATCTGGCCCGACATGTACACGGTGTTGCCAGCCTTGATCGCTTGCGAGTAGGTGCCGATGGCGGCAGGGGCCTTGTCGCTGGTGATGACGGTCTTGCTCATGATGACTCCTTGCGGTTGGCGGACTACGCACGCATCCGGGTGATGCGGACCACGCCGGTCAAGGTGCGCAGCTTCTTGATCACACGGGCCAGGTGCACACGGTCGTGCACGCTGACCACCAGTTGGACCACGCTGATACGGCCGTCGCGTTCGTCCATGCTGATTTTCTCGATGTTGCCGTCGGCGGCGTTGACGCTGCTGGCCAGCAGCGCGATCAGGCCGCGCTGGTGCTCCAGCTCGACGCGCAGCTCGACGTTGAACTCGCCGGTGATGTCCTTGGCCCAGGAGAGCTGCAGGCACTTCTCCGGGTTGTGGCGGACTTCACTGATGTTGCGGCAGTCTTCCAGGTGCACGACCATGCCCTTGCCGGCCGACAGATGGCCGACGATAGGGTCGCCCGGGATCGGGGTGCAGCACTTGGCGTAGCTGAGCACCAGACCCTCGGTGCCGCGGATCGCCAGCGGGCCTTCCGGCGCCGGCAGCTGTTCGCCTTCGGCGGACAACAGGCGGCGGGCGACCACGTAGGCCATGCGGTTGCCCAGGCCGATGTCTTCGAGCAGGTCCTCGAGCAGTTCCAGGCGGTACTCGGCGAGGATCGACTGGATGCGCTCCTGGGGGATCTTCTCCAGGCTGCTGTCGAAACCGGTCAGCACCTTGTTCAGCAGGCGCTCGCCAAGGCTGATGGACTCGGAGCGACGCTGCTGCTTGAGGGCGTGGCGGATGTGCGTGCGTGCCTTGCCGGTGACCACGAAGTTGAGCCAGGCCGGGTTTGGCCGGGCGCCCGGTGCGCTGACGATCTCGACGGTGGAGCCGCTCTGCAGCGGCTCGGACAGCGGCGCCAGGCGGCGGTTGATGCGGCAGGCGATGCAGCTGTTGCCAACGTCGGTGTGCACCGCGTAGGCGAAATCGACGGCGGTGGAGCCCTTGGGCAGCTCCATGATCCGGCCTTTGGGGGTGAAGACGTAGACCTCGTCCGGGAACAGGTCGATCTTCACGCTCTCGATGAATTCCAGCGAGTTGCCGGCACGCTGCTGCAGCTCGAGGATGCCCTTGACCCACTGGCGGGCGCGGGCGTGGCTGCCCTTGGGCTGCTCTTCCTCGTTGGACTTGTACAGCCAGTGCGCGGCGATGCCGTTGTTGGCCATCTCTTCCATTTCACGGGTGCGGATCTGGATCTCGATGGGTACGCCGTGCATGCCGAACAGCGTGGTGTGCAACGACTGGTAGCCGTTGGCCTTGGGGATCGCGATGTAGTCCTTGAACCGACCCGGCAGCGGCTTGTACAGGTTGTGCACGGCGCCGAGCACGCGGTAGCAGGTGTCGACCTTGTCGACGATGATGCGGAAGGCGTACACGTCCATGATCTCGGTGAAGGCGCGGCGCTTGCCGCGCATCTTCTTGTAGATGCCATAGAGGTGTTTCTGCCGGCCGCTGACCTCGCCCTGGATGCCATCGGCGGCCAGGCAGTTGGCCAGCGAGGTCTCGATCTTGGCGACGATTTCCTTGCGGTTGCCCCGCGCGCTCTTGACCGCCCGGTGGATCAGCGACGAACGCATCGGGTGCATGGCCTTGAAGCCGAGGTCCTCGAACTCGACGCGCACGGTGTGCATCCCCAGGCGGTTGGCGATGGGGGCGTAGATTTCGAGGGTTTCCTTGGCGATGCGCCGGCGTTTTTCGCCGGACAGTACTTCCAGGGTGCGCATGTTGTGCAGGCGGTCGGCCAGCTTGACCAGGATCACGCGGATATCGCGGGCCATGGCCATGGCCATCTTCTGGAAGTTCTCGGCCTGCGCCTCGGCCTTGGTCTCGAAGTTCATCTGGGTCAGCTTGCTGACCCCGTCGACCAGCTCGGCGACGGTCTCGCCGAATTGCTGGCTCAAGGCTTCCTTGGCGATGCCGGTGTCTTCGATCACGTCGTGCAGCATGGCCGCCATCAGGCTCTGATGGTCCATGTGCATGTCGGCAAGGATGCTGGCGACCGCCAGCGGATGGGTCACGTAGGGCTCGCCGCTGCGGCGGCGCTGGCCATCGTGGGCCTGCTCGGCGTAGAAGTAGGCCCGGCGAACCAGGTTGACCTGTTCGGGGCCCAGGTAAGTCGACAGCCGTTCGGCGAGGGCTTCTATACCCGGCATGGTTTCACCTCTTGCTGAAGAAGAGGGCCTTGCGCCGCACGGTGTCGACTGGGCATCAATCAGACGGCCTCGTTGTTCTCGTCCTCGAACGCGGCGAATACCGGATCCTCGGTGACGATCTCTTCGGCGGCGATGAACTCTGGCGTGACGATGCCTTCGGCGATTTCACGCAGGGCGACGACGGTCGGCTTGTCGTTTTCCCACGCAACGCGTGGCTCTTTGCCGCCGGTAGCCAGCTGGCGGGCGCGCTTGGTCGAGAGCATGACCAGCTCAAAGCGGTTATCCACGTGTTCCAGGCAGTCTTCAACAGTTACGCGGGCCATGGTCTTCCTCAGTAGCAAATGCGGTAGGCGTGCGCCCAGAATGGGCAGGCGGACTCGATAGTTTAAAAAATCACCAGCCAATAGGGAAGGGCTGTTTTGTCGGGTGTGCCTGTGGCGCTTCTATCGCGGGGCAAGCCCGCTCCCACGAATGTGTTCCCGAAACGGGCAACGTGGGAGCGGGCTTGCCCCGCGATAGGGCCGATCCAGACAACTGGAGCCAACCGCCGATGCCCGACAATAGCGTGCCGTCCATCGCCGACACAACCGCCCCTGACGCGTTAACGCAACATTGCGTCGCGCAGGCGCGGAGTCAGCTCCTCGAACAGCGTCTGCACCGAGCGCAGGGCGCGGCAATCGGGTCGGGTCAGCAGCCACAACTGGGTGTCGCAGCCGGGCAGCGGGCCGCTCAGCGCCTCGACGCCGGGCAGGTCGTGGACCATGTAGTCGGGCAGTGCCGCGACGCCCAGGCCGGTGGTCACCAGTTGGGCGATGGTCGACATGCCGCTGCACTGGTAGCGCGGGATCAGCCCCGGGTGATGCTGGTTACGCCAGACCACCGTGGCGTGGTCCTGCATGGAATCGTCGGGGGCGATCCATGGCACGTTGGCGGCGGACTCCTGCAGGCGCTCGCGCAGCACCGGCAGGCCGCAGACCACGTAGGAGGTCGAGCCCAGGCAGCGGCCCACCAGGTGTTCCGGCGGCGTGTTGGTCAGGCGCAGGGCGATGTCGGCATCGCGGCGGCTGAGGTTGGCGAAGGTGTTGGAGGTGCCCATTTCCAGCGACAGCGCCGGGTAGTTGGGCATGAACTCGGCCAGCGCCGGCAGCAGCAGGCTGTGCAGCACCGCCTCGGTGCAGGTCAGGCGCACGGTGCCGCTGACCACCTGCTCACCGCTGGTCAGGGCGATGCGCGCCGCGTCCAGCGCCTGTTCGGCGCGCTCGGCCTGCTCGGCCAGGGCCTGGGCGGTATCGGTGGGCAGGTAGCCCTTGCGGCTCTTGACGAACAGCGCGGTACCCAGCGCCGATTCCAGCCGGCGGATCGAGCGGAAGACCGTGGAAACGTCGACCTTGAGCAGTTCGGCGGCCTTGGCCAGGGAGCGGCCGCGCTCCAGCGCCAGGACCAGTGAGAGGTCTGCATGGTTGATCTGATATTGCATCGGTGCACGCTCTGCTTGCCAAAATGCCAATGTCTGTTGCGTTGAGGCCATTTTATAGTGGAACGGCCCCCGGGAATCAATGCAGCCGGTCGGCAACAAGCCCCCCACGATGGGTTAGTTAAAAGAACAACAGCAGCACCATCGTCGCCTGCCAAGGCGTCATCCGCAGTTCCCCACATCGCCGCTCCAAATCGAAGGATGTACAGCCATGACGTCGGTCTCCCCGTGCGCCAGTTCTTCCCGCGAGATGAATGAGTTCCTGGATGCCCATCCGGATACCCAGTACGTCGACCTGCTGATCTCCGACATGAACGGGGTGGTGCGCGGCAAGCGCATCGAGCGCGCCAGCCTGCACAAGGTGTACGAGAAGGGCATCAACCTGCCAGCCTCGCTCTTCGCCCTGGACATCAACGGCTCGACCGTCGAAAGCACGGGCCTGGGCCTGGACATCGGTGACGCCGACCGTATCTGTTTCCCGATTCCCGGCACGCTCTGCGACGAGCCATGGCAGAAGCGCCCGACCGCGCAGTTGCTGATGACCATGCACGAACTGGACGGCGCGCCGTTCTTCGCCGACCCGCGCGAGGTGCTGCGCCAGGTGGTGAGCAAGTTCGACGACCTGGGCCTGGATATCTGCGCCGCGTTCGAGCTGGAGTTCTACCTGATCGACCAGGACAACCTCAACGGCCGTCCGCAGCCGCCGCGCTCGCCGATCTCGGGCAAGCGCCCGCAGTCGACCCAGGTGTACCTGATCGACGACCTCGACGAATACGCCGACTGCCTGCAGGACATGCTCGAAGCCGCCAAGGAGCAAGGCCTGCCTGCCGACGCCATCGTCAAGGAAAGCGCCCCGGCGCAGTTCGAGGTCAACCTGCACCACGTCGCCGACCCGATGAAGGCCTGCGACTACGCGATCCTGCTCAAGCGCCTGATCAAGAACGTCGCCTACGACCATGAGATGGACTCCACCTTCATGGCCAAGCCCTATCCGGGCCAGGCGGGCAACGGCCTGCATGTGCACATCTCGCTGCTGGACAAGAAGACCGGCAAGAACATCTTTGCCAACGACGACCCGCTGCAGAGCGACACCCTGCGCCACGCCATCGGCGGCGTATTGGAGACCATGCCGGCGTCGATGGCCTTCCTGTGCCCGAACATCAACTCCTACCGCCGCTTCGGCGCCCAGTTCTACGTGCCCAACGCACCGAGCTGGGGCCTGGACAACCGCACCGTGGCGGTCCGCGTGCCGACCGACAGCAGCGAGAACGTGCGCATCGAGCACCGCGTGGCCGGCGCCGACGCCAACCCGTACCTGATGCTCGCGGCGATCCTCGCCGGCATCCATCACGGCTTGACCAACAAGGTCGAGCCGGACGCGCCGATCGAGGGCAACTCGTACGAACAGCTGGAACAGAGCCTGCCGAACAACCTGCGCGACGCCCTGCGCGCGCTGGACGACAGTGAAGTCCTCAACCAATACATCAGCCCGGACTACATCGACATCTTCGTGGCCTGCAAGGAGAGCGAGCTGGCCGAATTCGAAGTGTCGATCTCCGACCTCGAGTACAACTGGTACCTGCACACGGTGTAAGCCCATGAGCGCAATTGCGGTCCCCTTGATCGGTGTCAGCGCCTGCCGCCAGCAGGTGGGGAAGAACTCGTCGCACACGGTGGGCGACAAGTATGTCGAGGCCGCAGGCTTTGCCGGGCTGCCGCTGATCCTGCCGGCGCGTGATGGCGGCAGCGACACCCAGGCGCTGCTGGCCCGGCTCGATGGCATTCTTTTTACCGGTTCGCCTTCAAATGTCGAGCCGCATCATTACAATGGCGCCCCCAGCGCGGAAGGTACCCGGCACGATCTTGCACGTGACCGCCTGACCTTGCCGCTGCTGCAGGCGGCCATTGCCGCCGGTGTGCCGGTGTTGTGCATCTGCCGTGGCTTCCAGGAACTGAACGTGGCCCTTGGCGGCAGCCTGCACCAGCGGGTGCAGGAATTGCCCGGCTACCTGGACCACCGTGAACCTGAGGACGCACCCCTGGAGGTGCAATACGGCCCTCGTCACCCTGTCGGCATCGAGCCGGGTGGGGTGTTCGAGCGCCTGGGCCTGGCTGCGCGGTTCGAGGTCAACTCGCTGCACAGTCAGGGCATCGACCGTCTGGCCCCGGGCCTGCGTGTCGAAGCACGGGCCCCGGATGGCCTGATCGAAGCGGTGTCGATGCCTGATGCGCCGGGCTTTGTTGTCGGCGTGCAGTGGCACCCTGAATGGCGTTTCGCCGAAAACCCGGTTTCGCTGCGCCTGTTCGAGGCGTTCCGCGAGGCCTGCATTGCCCATGCTGCACGGGAGGGTGCGCGCCAGGAGCGATTCTGACGTCACCCGAAAGTCTCGGATGACTCACCCCCAAAGCGAGCTTTCAATGAGTGGAAGCGGGCCCTCTACGGCGGGTCTGTGACAACAATTCCAATAGTTACGGCAAATACTCATGAGCGATTACACAGAAGCCGGACGCCCACCCGACGTGGCGTCCGACTCGGGCAACACCCAGCGCGGCAAGGGCCTGGCCAAGGGCCGCCTCGGCCTGCTGGCCAGCGTCGTGCTGGGCATTTCCACCATCGCCCCGGTCTACACCCTGACCGGCGCGCTCGGCCCGACCGTGCGCGAAGTCGGCGCCCACCTGCCGGCGGTGTTCATCGTCGGCTTCCTGCCGATGCTGCTGGTGGCCCTGGGTTACCGCGAGCTGAATTCGGCGGAGCCCGACAGCGGCACCTCCTTCACCTGGTCGGCCCGGGCTTTTGGCCCGATGATCGGCTGGATCGGCGGCTGGGGGCTGGTGGTCGCCACCACCATCGTGCTGTCCAACCTGGCGGGCGTGGCGGTGGACTTCTTCTACCTGTTCCTGGCCCAGATCACCGGCAACCAGGAGCTGGCGGCACTGGCGGACAACCTGTTGGTCAACGTCACCACCTGTTGCGTGTTCATTGCCCTGGCGGTGTGGATCTGCTGTCGCGGCATGGCCACCACCATGACCGTGCAGTACGGCCTGGTGGCCTTGCAACTGCTGGTGCTGATCGGCTTCGCCTTCGCCGCCTTCGGCGAGACCACCGCGCCGCCGCCGCTGGCATTCGATCTTGCCTGGTTCAACCCGTTCGGCGTCGAGTCGTTCTCGGCGTTCGCTGCGGGCCTGTCGTTGTCGATCTTCATCTTCTGGGGTTGGGACGTGTGCCTGACCGTCAGCGAAGAGTCGGTCGGCAGTGAAGAAGTGCCCGGCAAGGCCGCCACCTGGACCGTGCTGCTGATTCTCGGCCTGTACCTGCTCACCGCCATCGCCACCCTGCAGTTCGCCGGGATCAGCGAGGATGGCCTGGGCCTGGGCAATCCGCGCATCCAGGAGAACGTGTTCGCCCACCTGGCCGGCCCGGTCATGGGGCCGCTGGCGATCCTGATGTCCATCGCCGTGCTGGCCAGCACCGCCGCCTCGCTGCAGTCGACCTTCGTCTCGCCGGCGCGCACCTTGCTCGCCATGGGTTACTACGGCGCCGTGCCGCAGCGCTTCGCCACGGTCTGCCCGCGTTCGCAGACGCCACGTTACGCAACCATCTGCGCCGGTATTGCCGCGGGCCTGTTCTACGTGACCATGCGTACCCTGAGCGAGAACGTGCTGGCCGACACCATCACCGCGCTGGGCATGATGATCTGTTTCTACTACTCGCTGACCGCGTTCGCCTGCGTGTGGTACTTCCGCCGCAGCCTGTTCGACAGCGTGCGCCACTTCTTCATGCGCGGCGTCTGCCCGCTGGTGGGTGGGGTGATCCTGTCGGTGATCTTCATGCGCACGGCGATCGACAGCGCTTCGCCGGACTTCGGCAGCGGCTCGCATGTGGGCGGGCTGGGGCTGGTGTTCGTGATTGCGGCGATCATCTCGGCACTGGGGATCGTGCTGATGATGCTGTCGCGGCTGCGGGCGCCGGCGTATTTCCTGGGGGCTACCCTGCGTCAGCAGGCGACCATTCAGTTGCAGGAATGAAGCTGGGGGCGCTCTGCGCCCCTTTCGCGGCACAAGGCCGCTCCTACAAGGGATCGCGTCAATATGGACTGATGCGATCGCCTGCAGGAGCGGCCTTGTGCCGCGAAAGGGCCGCAGAGCGGCCCCTCGGTCTATCAGTTCAGCAGTTCTTTTAGCAGGCCACCATGGCGCTGTTGCTGTTTCTTCAGCAGCAGGCGGTTGGCCTTGAACACAGCCTTCAACTCGTCCAGCGCCACGTCAAAGTCATCGTTGATGATGACGTACTCATACTCGTCGTAGTGCACCATCTCGCTGACCGCTTCCTTCATACGCCCGGCGATGATCTCCTCGCTGTCCTGCCCACGGCCATCCAACCGTTGACGCAAGGCCTCCTGGCTTGGCGGCAGGATGAAGATCGAACGCGCCTCGGGCATCAGCTTGCGCACCTGCTTGGCGCCTTGCCAGTCGATTTCCAGGATCAGGTCGAAGCCCTGGTCGAGAGTTTCCTGCAACGCGCTGCGCGACGTGCCGTAGAAGTTGCCGAACACTTCGGCGTGCTCGAGGAAGTCGCCCTGGGCGATCAATGCCTTGAACTCCTCGTGGACGACGAAGTGGTAGTTCACCCCGTGCTCCTCGCCCGGACGCATGGCGCGGGTGGTGTGGGAGACCGAGACGCGCACGTTGGTGTCGTCCTTGATCAGGGCCGTGACCAGGCTGGTCTTGCCGGCGCCGGACGGGGCCGAAACGATGTAGAGGGTGCCGCTGCTGTGGTTCATGGTGGGGGTGGCCTTACTCGATATTCTGTACTTGTTCACGCATCTGTTCGATCAGCACCTTCAGGTTGACCGCCGCCTGCGTGCTGCGCGGGTCGAAGGCCTTGGAACCGAGGGTGTTGGCTTCGCGGTTGAGCTCCTGCATCAGGAAGTCCAGGCGCCGGCCGGCGGCGCCGCCGGACTTGAGCACCCGGCGCACCTCGGTGACGTGGGTGCTGAGGCGGTCCAGCTCCTCGGCGACATCGCTCTTCTGCGCCAGCAGGACCATTTCCTGCTCCAGGCGCTGCGGATCGAGCTCGGCCTTCATGTCGCCGAAGCGATCGAGGACCTTCTGCCGTTGCGCGGCCAGCATCTGCGGCACCAGGGTGCGCAGGGTGGCGACTTCGCCGGCCATGCTGTCCAGGCGTTCGTTGATCAGCCGGGCCAGCTCGGCGCCTTCGCGCTCACGGCCCGCCTTGAGTTCGGCCAGCGCCTCGTCGAACAGGGCGATGGCTTCGGCATTGAGCGCCTGCGGGTCGCTGGCGTCGGCCACCAGCACGCCTGGCCAGGCCAGCACTTCCAGCGGGTTGAGCGGCGCTGGCTGCTTGATCAGGCCGGCGACGGTCTCGGCGGCGGCCACCAGATGCGCGGCGCGCTCGCGGTCGACCTGCAACGGCTTGCCGGCGTTGTCCTCGCTCAGGCGCAAGGTGCACTCGACCTTGCCGCGGGACAGGCCCTGGCGCAGGCCCTCGCGTACCGCGCCTTCGAGGTCGCGCAGCGCTTCGGGCAGGCGCAGGTGGGGTTCGAGATAGCGGTGGTTGACCGAGCGCAGCTCCCAGACCAGGGTGCCTTGGCTGCCAGCGCGCTCGACACGAGCAAAAGCGGTCATGCTATGCACCATGGGGAGTACCTCGCGTATTCAGGTGAACGGGGAGCCTGTCGGCTGCAAGGCGCAGGATTGTAGCGCAGTGCGGCCCGGGCGCCCAATCCACCCATGCTACCGACCCTCTTCTGGCCTGTCGGAAAAGGCGACAGGCTGCGCGGGTACGACGACAGGCGTGCCTTCGGCGGGCGGCGGGCTCTATAATGCTCGGCAGATTCAAAGTCCCGGTACAGGTATCCCAGATGAAACGTCCAAGTGGTCGCGCCGCCGATCAGCTCCGCTCGATCCGCATTACCCGCAACTACACCAAGCACGCCGAGGGATCGGTACTGGTCGAGTTCGGTGACACCAAGGTCATCTGCACGGTCAGCGTCGAGAATGGTGTTCCCCGCTTCCTCAAAGGTCAGGGCCAAGGCTGGCTCACCGCCGAATACGGCATGCTGCCGCGTTCGACCGGCGAGCGTAACCAGCGTGAGGCCAGCCGCGGCAAGCAAGGTGGCCGCACCCTCGAAATCCAGCGCCTGATCGGCCGCTCCCTGCGCGCCGCGCTGGACATGAGCAAGCTCGGCGACATCACCCTGTACGTCGACTGCGACGTGATCCAGGCCGACGGCGGTACCCGTACCGCCTCGATCACCGGCGCCATGGTCGCCCTGTGCGACGCCCTGGCGGTGATCAAGAAGCGTGGCGGCCTCAAGGGCGGCAACCCGCTCAAGCACATGATCGCCGCAGTGTCGGTGGGCATGTACCAGGGCGAGGCCGTGCTCGACCTCGACTACCTCGAGGACTCCGCCGCCGAGACCGACCTGAACGTGGTCATGACCAGCGCCGGTGGCTTCATCGAAGTGCAGGGCACCGCCGAAGGCGCGCCGTTCCAGCCTGAAGACTTCAACGCCATGCTGGCGCTGGCGCAGAAGGGCATGACCGAGATCTTCGAACTGCAGCAGGCCGCATTGGCTGACTGACTGTTCCTGTAGACACGAAAAAGCCGACATCAATGTCGGCTTTTTCGTGTCTGGACAGCACTCAGATGGTCAGCGTCCAGTCGTAGTCCACGATCAGCGGCGCATGCTGGGAGAAGCGCGGCTGGCGCGGCAGACGGGCGTTGCGCACGAAGCGGCGCAGGCCTGGGGTGAGGATCTGGTAGTCGAACCGGTAACCCAGGTTGAGCATCTCGGCCTGCTCGTTGTCCGGCCACCAGCTGTACTGGTCGCCTTCACGGCTGACTTCGCGCAGGGCGTCGACATAGCCCATGTCGCCGACGATGGCGTCCATCCAGGCGCGTTCCGGCGGCAGGAAGCCGACCGACTGCTGGCTGTCGCGCCAGTTCTTGATGTCGAGCTTCTGCTGCGCCACGTAGAACGAGCCGCAGTAGATGTATTCGCGACGCTTGCGACGCTGCTTGTCCAGGTACTTGGCGAAGTCGTCCATCAACTTGAACTTCTGGTTCAAGTCTTCGTCGTCGTTCATGCCCGAAGGCAGCAGCAGGCTGGCAATACTGACTTTGTCGAAATCTGCTTGCAGATAACGCCCGTAGCGGTCGGCTGTCTCGAAGCCCAGGCCGGTGATGACTGCCTTGGGCTGCATGCGCGAGTACAGTGCCACGCCACCTTGGGTGGGCACCTCCGCGTCGCAGGCGTAAAGGAAATAGCCATCGAGCTGGAAAGCTGGGTCGTCGAGTTCAAAGGCCGAGGCGCGGGTATCCTGAAGGCAGATGACGTCGGCATTCTGGGCTTGCAGCCAGCTGAGCAATCCACGCTCGGCCGCAGCCTGAATGCCATTTACGTTCACACTGATGATCCGCATAAATGGCCCCAAAAATCTCGTGCGTGTATGATACCCGAGCTCAACACATTTAGCTAAATCCGTGGTGTCCGGGACCTTTCATGCAGCCGTATCAGCGCGACTTCATCCGTTTTGCCATCGATCGCGGCGTTCTGCGCTTCGGTGAGTTCACTCTGAAATCGGGGCGTACCAGCCCGTACTTCTTCAATGCCGGCCTGTTCAACACAGGTTCCGCGCTGGCCCAGCTGGGGCGTTGCTACGCGGCGGCCATCGTCGACAGCAAGATCCCCTTCGACGTGCTGTTCGGCCCGGCCTACAAGGGCATTCCCCTGGCGGCGGCCACTGCCGTGGCCCTGGCCGAACAGCACCAGCTCGACGTGCCGTGGTGCTTCAACCGCAAAGAGGCCAAGGATCACGGCGAGGGCGGCAGCCTGGTCGGCGCCCCGCTGGCCGGTGACGTGCTGATCATCGACGACGTGATCACTGCCGGTACCGCCATCCGCGAGGTCATGCAGATCATCAACGCCCAGCAGGCCAAGGCCGCCGGCGTGCTGATCGCGCTGAACCGCGAAGAGCGTGGCAATGGCGAGCTGTCGGCGATCCAGGAAGTGGAACGCGACTTCGGAATCCCGGTGGTCAGCATCGTTTCGCTGACCCAGGTGCTGGAGTTCCTGGCTGACGATCCGCAGCTCAAGCAGCATCTGCCGGCTGTAGAGGCGTATCGGGCGCAGTACGGGATCTGATCCTGGTTTGGAAATGAAAAAGGCGACCTTCTTGCGAAGGTCGCCTTTTTTGTGTCGCCTGTTCCGGCCCTTTCGCGGGTGAACCCGCTCCCACAGGATCGCCACAGCCCTCAAAGGCGGTGCTATCCCTGTGGGAGCGGGTTTACCCGCGAAGAGGCCAGAACAGGCTAACCGATCACTCAGCGTGGCTTGCGGTTGGTGATCAGGGTGCCCACGCCGCTGTCGGTGAAGATCTCCAGCAGCACCGCATTCGGCACGCGGCCGTCGATGATGTGCGAGCTGTTGACGCCGCCCTGGACGGCGTCCAGCGCGCATTTGATCTTAGGCAGCATGCCGCCGTAGATGGTGCCGTCGGCGATCAGCTCGTTGACCTGCTCGGTGGTCAGTCCGGTGAGGACCTCGCCCTGCTTGTCCATCAGGCCGGCGATGTTGGTCAGCAGCATCAGCTTCTCGGCTTTCAGCGCCTCGGCCACCTTGCCGGCCACCAGGTCGGCGTTGATGTTGTACGACTCGCCGTTGGCGCCCACGCCGATCGGTGCGATCACTGGAATGAAGTCGCCTTTGACCAGCATGTTCAGCAGGTCGGTGTTGACGCTCACGACCTCGCCGACATGGCCGATGTCGATGATTTCCGGGGTGGTCATCTCCGGGGTCTGACGGGTGACGGTCAGCTTCTTGGCGCGGATCAGCTCCGCGTCCTTGCCGGTCAGGCCGATAGCGCTGCCGCCGTGGCGGTTGATCAGGTTGACGATGTCCTTGTTCACCTGGCCGCCCAGGACCATTTCCACCACGTCCATGGTCGCCGCGTCGGTGACGCGCATGCCGTCGATGAAGTGGCTGTCGATCGACAGGCGCTTGAGCAGGTCGCCGATTTGCGGCCCGCCGCCGTGCACCACCACCGGGTTGATGCCCACGGCCTTCATCAGCACGATGTCACGGGCGAAGCCGGTCTTGAGCTCCTCGCTCTCCATCGCGTTGCCGCCGTACTTGATCACCAGGGTCTTGCCGACGAAGCGGCGGATGTAAGGCAGTGCTTCGGACAAAACCTCGGCTACATGGGAAGCGGCATCGCGATCGAGGGTCATGCAGGGCTCCAGGTAAGGAACGTATAGTCGTCAGAACGGCAGTTGCAGGCCGGGTTGGACCCGCAGCAACTGCGTGCGGAATACAGCCTTGATTCGGTCGAGCTCTGCCGCGCTGTCGGCCTCGAAGCGCAGCACCAGCACCGGCGTGGTGTTGGAGGCGCGGACCAGGCCCCAGCCGTGGGGATAGTCGACCCGCACACCGTCGATGGTGGTCAGGTTGGCTTCGCCCCAGTCGGCGTCGCGTTGCAGTGCATCAATGATGCTGAATTTACCCTCGTCGGTCACATCAATGTTGATTTCCGGCGTGGAAATATCATTGGGGAACGCGGCGAACAGGCTTTCGGCGTCCTGCCCGGCCTTGCTGAGGATCTCCAGCAGGCGCGCGGCGCTGTAGATGCCGTCGTCGAAACCGTACCAGCGTTCCTTGATGAAGATGTGTCCGCTCATCTCGCCGGCCAGCAGCGATCCGGTCTGCTTCATCTTCTTCTTGATCAGCGAGTGGCCGGTCTTCCACATCAGCGCACGGCCACCGTGCTGCTCGATCAGCGGGGTCAGGCGGCGGGTGCACTTGACGTCGAAGATGATCTCGGCGCCCGGGTTGCGCGACAGCACGTCCTGGGCGAACAGCATCAGCAGGCGGTCGGGATAGACGATGCTACCGGTGTTGGTAACCACGCCGACGCGGTCGCCGTCGCCGTCGAAGGCCAGGCCGATGTCGGCACCGGTCTCTTTCACCTTGGCGATCAGGTCTTCCAGGTTCTCGGGCTTGCCCGGGTCCGGGTGATGGTTGGGGAAGTTACCGTCGACCTCGCAGAACAGCGGGATGACGTCGCAGCCCAGGGCCTCGATCAGTTGCGGGGCGACCACGCCGGCGGCGCCGTTGCCGCAGTCGACCACCACCTTCAGGCGCTTGGCCAGCTTCACGTCGGCGGTGATCTGCTGGAAGTAGCGGTCGAGGATCTCGACTTTTTCCACACGGCCTTCGCCGCGGGTCAGGTCGTTGGTCTTCAGGCGCGTCAGCAGGGCCTGAATCTGCTCGTTGGCCAGGGTGTCGCCGGCGATGACGATCTTGAAACCGTTGTAGTCCGACGGGTTGTGACTGCCGGTGAGCATCACCCCCGACTTGCCGGCCAGCACGTTGGCGGCGTAGTACAGCGCCGGAGTGGGTACCAGGCCGACATCGCTGACCTGGCAACCGGCGTCGGCCAGGCCCTTGATCAGTTGCTCGACCAGCATCGGGCCGGACAGGCGGCCATCACGGCCGACCGAAATCTGTGGCTCGCCCTGGGCGAGGGTCTGGGCGCCGATGGCGCGACCGATCCAGTAGGCGGTCTCGGCATGCAAGGTCTTGCCAACCACACCACGGATGTCATAGGCGCGGAAGATGCTGTCGGGCAGTGCGGGGACCAGCTGGGCCATGTCGTTCATCTCTGGGGACTCCATAAGTCAAAGGCTTCTGGGCAAGCGCAAACTGAACGCTTGGACGGCGGTTTCGCCAGAGAGTTCGCCATCCATGGCCCGAGCGGTCTGCTGTCGGCTCAGCGGGTGCCGGAGTGCCCGAAGCCGCCGGCACCGCGCTGGGTCTCGTCGAACTGCTCGACGATGTCGAAGTGCGCCTGCACCACCGGCACCAGGATCAGCTGGGCGATGCGCTCGCCGACGGTGATGGTGAACGGCGTATTGCCGCGGTTCCAGCAGGAGACCATCAGCTCGCCCTGGTAGTCCGAGTCGATCAGGCCGACCAGGTTGCCCAGCACGATGCCGTGCTTATGGCCCAGGCCCGAGCGCGGCAGGATCATGGCCGCCAGGCCCGGGTCGCCGATGTACACCGACAGGCCGGTGGGAATCAGCAGGGTCTGGCCCGGCTCGAGGACGGTGTCCTCCTTGAGCAGGGCGCGCAGGTCCAGGCCGGCGGAGCCGGGGGTGGCGTACTGCGGAAGGGGGAATTCGGTGCCCAGGCGTGGGTCGAGGATCTTGGCTTGAAGAGCGTGCATGTAACTTATTGAACCTGGTTGAGCCGTTCGGCGATGAATGCAACCAGCTGGCGGGCGATCTTGCCCTTGCTGGTCTGCGCGAAGAGGGTCTGGTGCTGCTGGCGGTCGATCACGGTCAGGGCGTTCTCCTCGCTGTTGAAGCCGATGCTGGGGTTGGCCACATCATTGGCGACGATCAGGTCGAGGTTCTTGTCCTTGAGCTTGCGCGTGGCGTAGTCGAGCAGGTGCTCGGTCTCTGCGGCGAAGCCCACGCTGAACGGGCGATCAGGCCGACCGGCAATGGTCGCAAGGATATCGGGATTGCGCACCATCTGCAGCAGCATGCCGTCGCCTGTGGTGGGATCCTTCTTGAGCTTCTGTGGGGCGACGACTTCCGGGCGGTAGTCCGCGACCGCGGCCGAGGCGATGAACAGGTCGCAGGGCATGGCCGCCTCGCAGGCCGCGAGCATGTCCCGCGCGCTGACCACGTCGATGCGGTTGACCCGGTCGGGCGTCTGCAGGTGCACCGGGCCGGTGACGAGGGTCACCCGGGCCCCGGCTTCGGCGGCGGCCTCGGCCAGGGCGAAGCCCATTTTCCCTGAGCTATGGTTGGTGATGTAGCGCACCGGGTCGATGTTCTCTTGCGTCGGCCCGGCGGTGATCAGCACGTGCTTGCCGGTCAGGGCCTGGCGCTTGAAGCTCTCGGCGGCGCACCAGGCCAGGTCCGTGGCTTCGAGCATGCGGCCGAGGCCCACGTCGCCACAGGCCTGGCTGCCGGAGGCCGGGCCGAACACCTGGATGCCGCGACTTTTGAGCAGCTCGAGGTTGGCCTGGGTGGCCGGGTCGCGCCACATGGCCTGGTTCATCGCCGGGGCGACGGCCACGGTGGCGTCGGTGGCCAGCACCAGGGTGGTCAGCAGGTCGTCGGCCATGCCTTGGGCCATGCGCGCCATCAGGTCGGCGGTGGCCGGGGCGATCAGCACCAGGTCGGCCCACTTGGCCAGCTCGATATGGCCCATGGCCGCTTCGGCGGCGGGGTCGAGCAGGTCCATGTGTACCGGGTGGCCGGACAGCGCCTGCAGCGTGAGCGGGGTGATGAACTCGGCGCCACCACGGGTCATGACCACGCGCACCTGCGCGCCGTGTTCCAGGAGTCGGCGAATCAGCTCGGCGCTCTTGTAGGCGGCGATGCCGCCACCCACGCCGAGAACGATGCGCTTGCGATACAACCGCTGCATAGGCCTTGCCTTATTCCAGTGAAAGCGGGTGGCGACGATAGCTGCCTGCGGCAGATCGTCGCATTTTCGAAGCGAACTAGATTAACACAGCGCCCAAAAGGGCCGTAGTGGCAGGCGAGGAGGGGAAATGAACATCAGGGAGTGGCCGGCTGAGGAGCGGCCGAGGGAAAAGCTGTTGCAGCGCGGGGCGTCGATCCTTTCGGACGCGGAATTGCTGGCCGTGCTACTGGGCTCGGGGGTTGCCGGACGCAATGTGCTTGATCTCGCCCGTGGCTTGCTGGCGAAGTTCGGTGGGCTCCGGCAGTTTCTCGAGGCGGACCGGACCAAGGTGCTGCGCGAGCCAGGCCTGGGGCCGGTGCGGTATGCGCAGTTGCAGGCATTGCTGGAGATCGGCAGGCGCTATCTGGACGAACACATCGAGCGTGCCTCGGTCCTGGAGAGCCCGGCCTCGGTGAGGCGTTATCTCAAGTCCATGCTGCGGCACGAGTCCAGCGAGGTGTTCGGCTGCCTGTTCCTGGATACCAAGCATCGACCGTTGGCGTTCGAAATACTGTTCCGCGGCACCATCGACCGCGCGAGCATCTACCCACGCGAGGTCGTGCGCCGGTCATTGCTGCACAACGCGGCGGCCCTGATCCTCTGCCATAACCATCCGTCGGGCAATTGCGAGCCGAGCCAGGATGACGTGCATCTGACGCTGATGCTCAAGCGCTCGCTGGCGCTGATCGATGTGCGGGTGATGGACCATGTCATCGTCGGTGATGGCGAGCCGCTGTCGATGCTCGAGCATGGGTGGTTGGCGGGTTAGTCGTGGGCAAGCTGCACCGGCCTCTTCGCGGGTAAACCCGCTCCCACAGGATTTGCGCGTAACCTGTGGGAGCGGGTTTACCCGCGAAAAGGCCTCAACGGCTGACGGAAACCTTGCTGAAGTCCTGCCGCCCGAACGGGCTCACCTGATAACCCTCGACCCCTTTGTGCAGCAGCGCCGCCGCCGTCGGATGTGCCAGAGGCAGCCACAGCGCCTGCTGCTGGATCAGCGTCTGCGCCTGCTGGTACAGGCGACTGCGCACGCTCTGGTCGTTGGTGGTGCGTCCGGCATTGATCAGTTGGTCCAGGCGGCTGTCGCAGAAGCGCGCGAAGTTGGTCCCGGACTTGACCGCCGCGCAGGCAAACTGCGGGCTGAGGAAGTTGTCCGGGTCGCCATTATCACCGGCCCAGCCCATGAACAGCAGGTCGTGCTCGCCGGCCTTGGCGCGGCGGATCAACTCGCCCCATTCGATGGTGCGGATCTCGGCCTTGATACCGACCTTGGCCAGGTCCGCCTGGAGCATCTGCGCGCCGAGGCTGGGGTTGGGGTTGAGCAGGCTGCCCGCCGGGCGGGTCCAGATCGTGGTCTCGAAGCCCTTGGCCAGGCCGGCCTTGGCCAGCAGCGCCTTGGCCTTCTTCTGGTCCAGGACGTAGCCGGGCAAGTCCTTGGCGTAGCTCCAGGTGTTCGGCGGATAAGGGCCGTTGGCGGCGGTGGCGGTGTCTTCGAACACCGCCTTCAGGTAGGCGGCCTTGTCGAAGGCCAGGTTGATCGCCTGGCGCACCTCGGGCTTGTCCAGCGGCGGGTGCTGGCTGTTGATGGCGACGAAGGCGGTCATGAACGCTGGCGTGGTGACCACCTTGAGGTTGCCGTCCTTGCCGGCTTCGGCGATGTCCAGCGGCTTGGGCGACAGGGCCACCTGGCACTCGCCGCGCTTGAGCTTCTGCAGGCGTACGTTGGCGTCCGGGGTGATGGCGTAGATTAGCGGGTCGACGGACGGTTTGCCGGCGAAGTAGTCGGGGTTGGCGCGGTAGCGCACCACGGCGTCCTTCTGGAAGCGCTGGAAGACGAACGGCCCGGTACCCACCGGCTGGCTGTTGAGCTTGTCCGGGGTGCCGGCCTTGAGCAGCTTGTCGGCGTACTCGGCGGAGTAGATCGAGGCGAAGCCCATGCTCAGGGTGGCCAGGAAGGTGGCGTCGGCGTGGGTCAGGGTGAAGCGCACGGTGTGCGGATCAGGGGCGTCGATCGCCTTGATCAGGCTGCCCAGTTGCAGCGACTGGGCGTGCGGGTAGCCGCCCGGGGCGGTCTTGTGCCAGGCGTGGGCGGGGTAGAGCATGCGCTGGAAGCTGAACAGCACGTCGTCGGCGTCCAGCTCGCGGCTCGGCTTGAAGTACGCCGTGGTGTGGAACTGCACGCCCTGGCGCAGCTTGAAGTCGTAGATCAGGCCATCGGGCGATACCGACCAGCCTTCGGCCAGGCTCGGCACCACCTTGCCGAGGCCGGCGTCGAACTCGACCAGGCGGTTCATCAGCACATCAGCCGAAGCATTGGTGGTGGTCAGCGAGTTGTACTGCACCACATCGAAGCCCTCCGGGCTGGCTTCGGTGCACACCGACAGCGGTGCGGCCTGGGCCAGGCCGGCGGCGTACAGGGCGGTGAAAAACAAGGAAAGGGCGGCGGCACGCATGGTGGCTCCTTGGCTGGTCGGTGGCCCATCTGCCGGTGCAGTCTGGAAATGGCCCTACCCTAGTGCGCGCTACACGAAATGACCACCTTCTTTTTCAGGCGCTTGGCGACGAGCGGTCGACAGTGCGGCGGGCGAGTCGTTATGCTGCTCCCCCGCAATTTGCAGCACGTGGATGCTCACTTTCTGTTGTTGCGGCGTAGTCTTTCTGGTATAAAGCAGCGCTCTTTTCTAGGGGCTCGGCCTGTCGCATCAGCGAATCCGGTCGATAAGACCTCCAGAATCACGGCGCCTGGCGCCAAAGACTGAGAGATTAAGCGGCCAACCCATGCCGGGTTGGGCATGTGGTTTTAGAGGGCTGAGTCATGTCGAGAGTCTGTCAAGTTACTGGTAAGGGTCCAGTAACCGGGAACAACATTTCCCACGCAAACAACAAAACCCGTCGTCGTTTCCTGCCGAACCTGCAGCACCACCGTTTCTGGGTTGAGTCCGAGAAGCGTTTCGTGCGTCTGCGCGTATCCGCCAAAGGCATGCGCGTCATTGACAAGCGTGGTATCGACGTAGTGCTGGCCGAGCTGCGCGCTCGCGGCGAAAAGTTCTAAGGAGAACGTCATGCGTGAATTGATCCGTCTGGTTTCGAGTGCCGGCACCGGCCACTTCTACACCACCGACAAGAACAAGCGCACCACCCCGGACAAGATCGAGATCAAGAAATACGATCCGGTCGTCCGTAAGCACGTGGTGTACAAGGAAGCCAAGATCAAGTAATTGATCGGCGACCTGAGAAAACCCGCTACCGCAAGGTGGCGGGTTTTTTTATGCCTGCGAATCGGCAATCGCGGGGCAAGCCCGCTCCCACAAGGTTACTTCTGCTCGAACAGCACATAGATCTTGCGGCAGGGCTCCAGCACTTCCCAGGTGCCCTTGAAGCCGGCCGGGATGACGAACCGATCACCGGCACGCAGGGTCTTGGCGTTGCCTTCCTGGTCGCGCAGCACCGACACGCCCTGGACGATCTCGCAGTACTCGTGTTCGGTATAGCTCACCGTCCACTGGCCCACCTCGCCCTCCCAGACGCCGGCGGCGAACTGGCCGCAAGGGCTGGAATAGTGGTTGTAGACAGCCTGGTCAGGCTCGCCCTTGAGGATTTTCTCCGCCGCCGGGCGGTAGCGTTCGGCCTCGGTGAGAACCTGGGCAAAGTCGACGATACTGGCGATGCTCATGGTGATTACCCTGTTGTTGTTTAATAAAATGCACATCAGTAGGCGTTTAGGCCATTCGTGTCAAATATATTGATAGTTTGTCCGCCCTGGTTTAGGGTGTCGGATGCCGGTGTGCGTTCGTCGCCCGGCCAGAATTTCTGACAGCGCCCGTGAGTCCTCAGTGCGGCGTTGCACCTTAACAAGAGAGGAGTTTCCTATGACCACCCTGACTCGTGCGGACTGGGAACAGCGTGCCCAGCAACTGAAGATCGAAGGCCGCGCCTTCATCAACGGCGAATACACCGATGCCGCATCCGGTGAAACCTTCGACTGCCTGAGCCCGGTGGACGGACGCTTCCTGGCCAAGGTCGCCAGCTGCGACCTGGCCGACGCCAACCGCGCCGTCGACAACGCCCGCGCCGTGTTCGAATCCGGCGTCTGGTCGCGCCTGGCCCCGGCCAAGCGCAAGGCCAAGCTGATCCGCTTCGCCGACCTGCTGCGCAAGCACGTCGAGGAACTGGCCCTGCTCGAAACCCTCGACATGGGCAAGCCGATCGGTGACTCCTCCTCCATCGACATTCCGGGCGCGGCCCAGGCCATCCACTGGACTGCCGAAGCCATCGACAAAGTCTACGACGAAGTCGCCCCGACCCCGCACGATCAGTTGGGTCTGGTGACCCGTGAGCCAGTAGGCGTGGTCGGCGCCATCGTACCGTGGAACTTCCCGCTGCTGATGGCCTGCTGGAAGCTGGGCCCGGCCCTGGCCACCGGTAACTCCATCGTCCTGAAACCGTCGGAAAAATCGCCGCTGACCGCCATCCGCATCGCCCAACTGGCCATCGAGGCCGGTATCCCGGCAGGCGTGCTGAACGTGCTGCCAGGCTACGGCCACACCGTGGGCAAGGCCCTGGCCCTGCACATGGATGTCGACACCCTGGTGTTCACCGGCTCCACCAAGATCGCCAAGCAGCTGATGGTCTACGCGGGCGAGTCGAACATGAAGCGCGTCTGGCTGGAAGCTGGCGGCAAGAGCCCGAACATCGTCTTCGCCGACGCCCCTGACCTGCAGGCCGCCGCCGAGGCCGCCGCCAGCGCCATCGCCTTCAACCAGGGCGAGGTCTGCACCGCGGGTTCGCGCCTGCTGGTCGAGCGTTCGATCAAGGACAAGTTCCTGCCCATGGTGGTCGAGGCCCTCAAGGCCTGGAAACCGGGCAACCCGCTGGATCCGGCGACCACCGTCGGTGCGCTGGTCGACACCCAGCAGATGAACACCGTGCTGTCGTACATCGACGCCGGTCACCAGGACGGCGCCAAGCTGCTGGCCGGTGGCAAGCGTATCCTCGAAGAGACTGGTGGCACCTATGTCGAGCCGACCATCTTCGACGGCGTGACCAACGCCATGAAGATCGCCAAGGAAGAGATCTTCGGCCCGGTGCTGTCGGTGATCACCTTCGACACCGCCGAGGAAGCCATCGCCATCGCCAACGACACGCCGTATGGCCTGGCCGCCGGCATCTGGACCGCGGACATCTCCAAGGCCCACAAGACTGCCCGCGCCGTGCGCGCCGGCAGCGTCTGGGTCAACCAGTACGACGGCGGCGACATGACTGCGCCGTTCGGTGGCTTCAAGCAGTCGGGCAACGGCCGTGACAAGTCGCTGCATGCGCTGGATAAGTACACCGAGCTGAAGGCGACCTGGATCAAGCTGTAATCAGGTAGCGTCTTTTCGCGGGGCAAGCCCGCTCCCACGTCAGTCGTGGGAGCGGGCTTGCCCCGCGATGCTTTTTGCCAGATTTTTTCCGGAGGCCGCTATGCGTTGGGGAACCTACTTTGCCGTCCTGGCGTCGGTGCTCAGTGTCGGGCTCGCGCTCGGTGTGAGCATGCCGCTGGTGTCCCTGCGCCTGGAGGGTTGGGGCTACGGCGGGTTCGCCATCGGCGTGATGGCGGCGATGCCGGCGCTTGGCGTGCTGGTCGGCGCTGCCATTGCCAGCCGTCTGGCCGGCTGGATCGGCGTCCCGGCCGCCATGCGCCTGTGCCTGTGGGGCGGGGCACTGTCCATCGGCTTGGTGGCGCTGTTGCCCAGCTACCCGCTGTGGCTGTTGCTGCGGCTGATGATCGGCATGTCGCTGACCGTGGTGTTCATCCTCGGCGAAAGCTGGATCAACCAGTTGGTGGTCGAGCAGTGGCGTGGCCGATTGGTGGCGCTGTACGGCAGCAGCTATGCCCTGAGCCAGCTGGCCGGCCCGCTGGTGCTGGGCTTTCTCGGTTCGGACGACGACTTTGGTTTCTGGGCGGCGACCGGGCTGTTGCTGGTTGCGCCGTTGATCCTGTTGGGCCGAGGTGGGGCACCGAGTACCGAGGCCTGTAGCGTTACTTTCCGCGACCTGTTCGGGTTCTGTCGGCGCTTGCCAGTGATCGCATGGGCCATTGCGCTGTTCGCGGCGTTCGAAGCGATGATCCTCACCCTGCTGCCGGTGTATTGCCTGCAACAGGGGTTCACCACGGAGGTGGCGCTGTTCATGGTCAGTACCGTGGTGGTGGGCGATGCGGTACTGCAATTGCCGATTGGCGCGCTGGCCGACCGTATGTCGCGACGCACGCTGTTCAGTGGTTGCGCGCTGACCTTGCTGGTTTCCAGCCTGGCGATTCCGTTGCTGTTGCACACACCGGTGATCTGGCCGCTGTGGGTGCTGTTCGGTGCCAGTGCGGGTGGCTTGTTCACCTTGTCGCTGGTACTGATCGGCGAGCGCTACCGGGACGACGAGCTGGTGCGGGCCAATGCCCATGTGGCGCAGCTGTGGGGCATCGGTTGCCTGCTTGGGCCGTTGCTGGCCGGGGCGGGGAGCCAGTGGATCAGCGGGCACGCGCTGCCGTTGCTGATGGCGGTGGGGGCGGCGGGGTTGGTGGTGCTGACCCGGCGGCGGGATGCCTTCGAGCCGGCGTCGGCCTGAGCCATCGCAGCCCATCGCGGCACAAGGCCGCTCCTACAGAAGATCGCGGTCCCCTGTAGGAGCGGCCTTGTGCCGCGAAAGGGGCGCAAAGCGCCCCCGGAAATCCCAGCTACAACATCTTCTCCAGCCCGACCGCCTTGCTGATCCAGGCATTGAAGCGTCGCCATATCCCCCCCGGCTCGGTCAGCAGCATATGCCGCTGGCCATTGTCCTCGGTCGCCCAGGCCAGTTTCCCGTCCACCAGCTTCACCTCGTAGCTCAGCGCCGGCGCCATGCCCTGCACGGCCAGGTCGCGGGTGTATTCGGCCAGCTCCGGGCTGTCCACCAGCACCCCGACCTCGGTATTCCACAGCACCGAGCGCGGGTCGAAGTTGAACGAACCGATGAAGGTCTTGCGCCGGTCGAACACCATGGCCTTGCTGTGCAGGCTCGAATCGGAGCTGCCATGCAAGCCCAGGCGTGGCCGAGGGGCGCCGGGCTGGCGACGCAGCTCGTACAGTTGCACGCCATGCTCGAGCAGGGCACGGCGGTAGGGCGCGTAGCCACCGTGCACGGCCGGTACGTCGGTGGCTTCGAGGGCGTTGGTCAGCAGCTTGACCGAGGTGCCGGCGTCGGCGCGGCTGGTCAGGTACAGCAGCCCCGGCTCGCCGGGCACGAAATAGGCGGATACCAGGATCAGTTCCTTGTGCACACCGTTCAGCTCCGGGGCCAACTGCCGACTCATCAGCAATCGTGGATCCGGCTCGTCGTCCGCCAGCACCTTGCTTGGGGCATCCCACAAGGCTTGGCTGTGGGCCCAGATCAGCTCGTTGCGCCATACGTCCAGGCGCGGCTGCGACTGGTAGGCCATCAGGCGGTCGTACAGCGCCTTGCGCTCGACCCGCGCCTCGGCCAGCGACACCTCCAGGCGCTGGCGACTGGCGAACAGGTCATCGGCATCGGGCTGACGCCAGAGGAAATCGCCGATGGGGCGGCTCAGGGCGCTGTTCCAGTACTGGTCGAAACTGTGGCCGAGCTGCTCGGCTACCGGGCCCACGCCCAGCAGGTCGATGTCGGTGAAGTTGAGGTTGGGCTCGGCGTCGAAGTACTCGTCGCCCAGGTTGCGACCGCCGACGATGGCCATGCTGTTGTCCACCAGGAACAGCTTGTTGTGCATGCGCCGGTGCTGGCGCGACAGGTTGAACAGTCGCCCTACCGCGCGGGTGACGCCGGTGCTGCGCCCCAGGTGCAGCGGGTTGAACACGCGGATGTGGATGTTCGGGTGGGCGGCGAGGGTGCCCATCAGGCTGTCCAGGCCGTCGCTGGTGGTGTCGTCGAGCAGGATGCGCACACGCACGCCGCGGTCGGCGGCGCGCAGCAGTTCGTGGACCAGGGCGCGGGTACTGAGGCCGTCGTGGACGATGTAGTACTGCAGGTCGATGCTTGTCCGGGCGTTGCGGATCAGCTCGGCGCGGGCGCGGAACGCCTCGTTGCTGTTGGGCAGCAGACGGAAGCCCGAGCGCCCCTCGTAAGGCGCGGCCTGGCGCTGCACCGAGCGACCGAACGCCGAGTCGGCTGCCGGTAATGCCTGGCTGACTTCACGCGGTGTACCGACGCTGGCGCAGCCAAACAGGCCGAGCGCCAGCAGCAGAGGCAGGGCTCGCTGGAGTCTCAAGGGTGGATCGTCCTGTGCAGCAAGGGCTTATGGGGTTGGACCGTGGAAGGCGGCGCAAAGTTACCCGCCGCCGTTCTCGGCCTCCAGTAGACGAAGGGCGGTTTCACCGACCTTGCGCACGGCGGCTTCGATCTGCGCCGTGGGCCGGGCGGCGAAGTTCATGCGCAGGCAGTTGCGGTACTTGCCCGAGGCCGAGAAGATGCTGCCCACGGCAATCTGCACGCCTTGCTCCAGTAAAGCGCGGTTCAGGCGCAGCGTATCGAAACTTTCCGGCAATTCAACCCACAGCATGAAGCCCCCTTGGGGCCTGCTGGCGCGGGTGCCCGGCGGGAAGTGGCGGGTCACCCAGTCGCACATCTGGTCGCGGCCGCGCTGGTACTGGCTGCGCATGCGCCGCAGGTGCGGCTGGTAGTGGCCTTCGGCGATGAAATCGGCGATTGCCAGCTGTGGCTGGCAGGCGGTGCTGCCGGTGCTGATGTACTTCATGTGCAGCACCCGCTCCAGGTAGCGCCCCGGGGCTACCCAGCCGACCCGCAGGCCAGGGGCCAGGGTCTTGGAGAATGAACTGCAGAGCAGCACGCGGCCATCGTCGTCGAACGACTTGATGGTGCGCGGACGTGGATAGGTGTAGGCCAGGTCGCCATACACATCGTCTTCGAGGATCGCCACGTCGTAGCGCTGGGCGAGGGTCAGCAGGGCCTTCTTGCGCGCCTCAGGCATGATGTAGCCCATCGGGTTGTTGCAGCTGGGGGTGATCTGGATGAGCTTGATCGGCCACTGTTCCAGGGCCAGCTCCAGGGCCTCCAGGCTGATGCCGGTGATCGGGTCGGTGGGGATCTCCAGGGCTTTCATGCCCAGGCCCTTCAGCGTCTGCATGGCGCCGTGGAAGCTGGGCGAATCGACCGCGACGATGTCGCCGGGCTGGCACACCGCGCGAATGCTGCACGACAGCGCTTCGTGGCAGCCGGTGGTTACCACCAGGTCGGCTGGGCCCAGACGGCAGCCGGAGTCGAGCATCAGTCGGGCGATCTGCTCGCGCAGCTGGGCGTTGCCGTGGATGTTGTCGTAGTACAGGCCAGGCATGTCCATGCGCCGGCTGATCTGCGCCAGGCTGCGCAGCAGCGGTTTGAGGGTGGGGCTGTCGACGTCGGGCATGCCGCGACCGAGCTGGATCACATCCGGGCGCGGGGTGGCGCGGACCAGCTCCAGCACCTGTTCCCACTGGGAGATATCCACAGGCCGCTGGGCCGGGCGACTGATGTCGGGCAGGGCCGGGAGCTGGCGATCCTCGGCGACGAAATAGCCGGACTTGGGCCGTGGCGATACCAGGCCGTTGTCCTCCAGCAGGCGGTAGGCCTGCTGTACGGTGCTCAGGCTGACGCCGTGCTCGACGCTCAGGGCGCGCACCGAGGGCAGGCGCTGGCCGGGGCGGTAGAGGCCTTGCTCGATACGCGAGCCGAGCAGTTCGGCGAGGTTGAGGTAGAGCGTCACGGCATACTCCTGCGCGTTTTGCGGGTCGATGACCGATACAGATGGCTGGAAAATACGTCATTCAGCCGACTTTTCGCCAATTCTGTATGGGAATAATAAGTCATTGTTGGGTCTGTATTGTCGAAGGTGCGAGCGCGCATGCTTTCTCCACGGTATCAACTGATGGGAGAACGCAGTGATGGGTGGCTTGAGCGATGTGCGCTTGCAACTGTTGCCTGGTGAACTCGAGGCTGGTCAGCGGCCCAGGGTATTCAATGCGCCGGCTGGCTTGAGTCGTTGGGGCCTGATGCTGCATCGCTGGCGGACCCGCAGGGCGCTGCTGCAACTGGATGATCGGCAGTTGCGCGATATCGGGCTGACTTGGGAACAGGCGCGACAGGAAGGGCGCAAGCCTTTCTGGAAGGATTGAGCCGATCTCCTGTAGGAGCGGCCTTGCCGAGGCGTCGGACCGGCCGGAAAGGGCTGCACAGCAGCCCCGGCCATCTTCAGTCTGATTCGAGACCCTGGGGCCGCGCTGCGGCCCTTTCGCGGCACAAGGCCGCTCCTACAGGGGAGTGCTGAATTCGACTCAAACCAGTTCTTTGAGCCGGTACCAAAGCATCCCCAGCGCCAGCAGCGGCGAGCGCAGCAGCTTGCCGCCGGGGAAGGTGGTGTGCGGCACCTTGGCGAACAGGTCGAAACGTCCACCCTGCTGGCCGCTGATGGCCTCGCCGAGCAGGCGCCCGGCCAGGTGGGTGGCGTTGAGCCCATGGCCGGAATAGGCCTGGGCGTAGTAGACGTTTGGCTGGCTGGCCAGGCGGCCGATCTGTGGCAGGCGGTTGGCGCCGATGCCGATCATGCCGCCCCACTGGTAGTCGATGCGCACATCGGCCAGCTGCGGGAACACCTGGAGCATCTTCGGTTGCATGTAGGCGGCGATGTCCTGCGGATCCCGGCCCGAGTAGTGGCAGGCGCCGCCGAACAGCAATCGGTGGTCGGCGGACAGCCGGTAGTAGTCCAGCGCCACGCGCTGGTCGCACACCGCCATGTTCTGCGGCAGCAACTGGCGGGCGCGCTCTTCGCCCAGGGGCTCGGTGGCGATGATGTAGCTGCCGGCGGGCAGCACCTTGCCGCCCAGCTCGCGGTTGAGGTCGTTGTGGTAGGCGTTGCAGCACAGCACCAGGGTCTTGGCGCGCACCCGGCCCTGGGCGGTGTGCACCTTCACCTCGGGGCCATACTCGATGCGGGTTACTTCAGACTGCTCGTACAGGCCAACGCCCAGGCGGCTGGCCACGGCGGCTTCGCCGAGTGCCAGGTTGAGCGGGTGCAGGTGGCCCGAACCCATGTCGACCAGGCCACCGACATAGCGGTCGGAGCCCACCACCGAGTGCATGTCGCCGGGCTGCACCAGGCGCAGTTCGTGGCGATAGCCCAGGCTGCGCAGTTCCTCGGCGTCCTCGGCGAAGCCTTGCAGTTCGGCGGGTTTGTTGGCCAGGTCGCAGTAGCCCCAGGTCAGGTCGCAGTCGATGCCATGGCGCTCGACGCGGTCGCGGACGATCTCCACGGCCTCCAGGCCCATGAGCTTCAGGCTGCGAACACCGTCTTCACCGAGCACCGGGAGAAACTGCTCCAGGCCGTGGCCGACGCCGCGGATAAGCTGGCCGCCGTTGCGGCCGCTGGCGCCCCAGCCGAGCTTGCGGGCTTCCAGGAGGATCACCGAGAAACCGCGCTCGGCCAGTTCGATGGCGGTGTTCAGGCCCGAGTAGCCGCCGCCGACGATGCATACGTCGGCGCTGTGCTCGCCTTGCAGAAACGGATGGTCTGGGTGTGGCGCGCTGCTGGCGGCGTAGTAAGAGGCGGCGTGCTGCGCGCTGTGGACCATGGGGTGATTCCTGGGTTGGGACGAAAGGGGGAAGGATAGGCAACTGCCCAATCGCGGGGCAAGTCGCATCGGCGCACCGCCGCTCCCACGCTTACGTACTGGCGTGGGAGCCGGCTTGCCCCGCGATTGGGCTTATAATTCAACCTCATTCATCGCACTGTCCTCGGTCATGTCCTGCAACCGCCACAAGATCCACTTCCTGCGCGAACTCATTCCCTCGTTCGAGTGCGAGCCCGGCTGCCACGATTGCTGCGGCCCGGTCACCACGTCCGCCGAGGAGATGGCCCGCCTGCCGCGCAAGACCCAGGCCGAGCAGGACGCCGCCCTGGAGCGCCTGGACTGCGTGCACCTGGGGCCGAACGGCTGCACGGTCTATGAAGAGCGCCCGATGATCTGCCGACTGTTCGGCACCACCCCGCGCCTGGCCTGCCCCCGTGGCCGAGGGCCGGCGCAGCCTATCGAGCCTGAGGCCGAGCAACTGGTCCACCAGTTCATCGCCACGACCCGTCAGGTGCTGGTCTGAGGCCTTGGCTCTGTACGAAATGTATCTGCACTCGCCCATACTGCGTTGAAACGGGGCTCGGAATGCTCATGTACTCCAGTACAGTCGGGCGCGACCCCGGCCGTTCCTCCCCCCGTTTCGCCTTGTCTGGCCTTCGCGCAGACACATTTCGTACAGACCCTAGTCCGGGATCGGCAGGCACAGGCTCTCTTTCACTTCTTCCATCACGATGTAGCTCTTCGACTCGCGCACATGGGGCAGCTTGAGCAGGATGTCGCCGAGCAGCTTGCGGTACGAGGCCATCTCCGAGATCCGCGCCTTCACCAGGTAGTCGAAGTCGCCCGACACCAGGTGGCATTCCAGCACATGGGGCAGCTTGAGCACGGCGCGGCGGAATTCCTCGAAGGTGTCGCCGGACTTGTAGTCCAGGCTGATCTCGACGAACACCAGCAGGCTGCCCTTCAGGTGCTGCGGATTGAGTCGGGCGTTGTAGCCCATGATGATCCCCTCGCGCTCCAGGCGCCGTACGCGCTCGGTGCAAGGGGTGGTGGACAGCCCGACCTTCTCGCCCAGTTCGGTGAAGGAAATACGCCCGTCATTCTGCAGGATCCGCAGGATGTTGCGGTCGATCTTGTCCAGTTCACGTTTGCTCTGGTGCTGGGTTCTCATAGGGGATGCCCCTCCGTGAAAGGCGATTTTGCCGAGAATTCTCGCCAAATATAGCTGCTTATATAGTGAATAGCACTGGCTTGAGATTCATATACTGCGCGCATCCATGCCATTTCAACAAAAGACTGCGGCGAGCCGCGTGCGAGGGATACAACAATGCGAGTTCTGGTACTTGGTAGCGGTGTGATCGGTACCGCCAGTGCCTACTATCTGGCCCGGCAAGGTTTCGAGGTCACGGTGGTCGATCGCCAGCCGGCGGTGGCCATGGAAACCAGCTTCGCCAACGCAGGCCAGATCTCGCCCGGCTATGCCTCGCCCTGGGCCGCCCCGGGCGTGCCGCTCAAGGCCATCAAGTGGCTGCTGGAGCGCCACGCGCCCCTGGCCATCAAGCTGACCGGCGACGTCGACCAGTACCTGTGGATGGCGCAGATGCTGCGCAACTGCACCGCCAGCCGTTATGCGGTGAACAAGGAGCGCATGGTGCGCCTGTCCGAGTACAGCCGCGACTGCCTCGACGAGCTGCGCGCCGAAACCGGCATTGCCTACGAAAACCGCAGCCTGGGCACTACCCAGCTGTTCCGCACCCAGGCCCAGGTGGACGCCGCGGCCAAGGACATCGCCGTGCTGGAACAATCCGGCGTGCCATACGAGCTGCTCGACCGCGATGGCATCGCCCGCGTCGAACCGGCCCTGGCCGGGGTGAAGGACATCCTCGCCGGTGCCCTGCGCCTGCCCAACGACCAGACCGGCGACTGCCAGCTGTTCACCACCAAGCTCGCCGAGATGGCCATCAAGCTGGGCGTCGAGTTCCGCTTCGGCCAGGACATCCAGCGCCTGGACGTCGCCGGCGACCGCATCAACGGCGTGTGGATAGACGGCAAGCTGGAAACCGCCGACCGCTACGTGCTGGCCCTGGGCAGCTACTCGCCGCAGCTGCTCAAGCCGCTGGGCATCAAGGCCCCGGTCTACCCGCTCAAGGGTTACTCACTGACCGTGCCGATCACCAACGGCGACATGGCGCCGACCTCGACCATCCTGGACGAGACCTACAAGGTCGCCATCACCCGTTTCGACGACCGCATCCGTGTCGGCGGCATGGCCGAGATCGCCGGTTTTGACCTGTCGCTGAACCCGCGTCGGCGCGAAACACTGGAGATGATCGTCAACGACCTTTATCCTCGCGGCGGCGACCTGAGCCAGGCGAGCTTCTGGACCGGCCTGCGCCCGGCCACCCCGGACGGCACCCCGATCGTCGGGGCGACCAAGTTCCGTAACCTGTTCCTCAACACCGGTCACGGCACCCTGGGCTGGACCATGGCCTGCGGTTCCGGTCGCCTGCTGGCGGACCTGATCGCGCGCAAGAAGCCGCAGATCAGTGCCGAAGGCCTGGACATCTCGCGTTATGGCAACAGCCGCGAGATCGCCAAGCATGGCCAGCCGGCGCCTGCGCACCAGTAAGCGGGCGTCTGCGCCGGCCCTTTCGCGGGTAAACCCGCTCCCACAGGTTTGTGCTGCCCCCTGTGGGAGCGGGTTTACCCGCGAAGAAGTTCACACCGATTGACCTGTTCCCTCACCCCGGCGCGGTGGGTACCTACCCCCATCTGCCGCGCCGGGGCTTTATCGATAACCAGAACTGCCAGAAGGCTGCCGCCATGCGTCCCGCCCGTGCCCTGATCGACCTCCAAGCCCTCCGTCACAACTACCGTCTGGCCCGTGAGCTGACCGGCGCCAAGGCCCTGGCCGTGGTCAAGGCCGACGCCTACGGCCATGGCGCGGTGCGTTGCGCCCTGGCGCTCGAGCCCGAGGCCGACGGTTTTGCCGTGGCCTGCATCGAGGAAGCCCTGGAGCTGCGCGCGGCGGGCATCAAGGCACCGGTGCTGCTGCTTGAAGGGTTCTTCGAGGCCAGCGAGCTGGCGCTGATCGCCGAGCACGACCTGTGGTGCGTGGTGCATTCGCTGTGGCAGCTGGAAGCGCTCGAGCAGACCTCGGTGCGCAAGCCGCTGACCATCTGGCTGAAGATGGATACCGGCATGCACCGCGTCGGCGTGCACCCCAAGGACTACCACGACGCCTACCAGCGCCTGCTGGCCAGCGGCAAGGTGTCGCGCATCGTGCTGATGAGTCACTTCGCCCGCGCCGACGAGCTCGATGCCGCCGCCACCGAGCAGCAGGTCGCCGTGTTCGAGGCCGCACGCCAGGGCCTGGCTGCCGAGTGCAGCCTGCGCAACTCACCGGCCGTGCTGGGCTGGCCGAGCATCAAGAGCGACTGGGTGCGCCCGGGCATCATGCTCTACGGCGCCACGCCGTTCGAGGTGGCGCAGGCCGAAGCGGCCCGCCTGCAACCGGTGATGACCCTGCAATCGCGGATCATTAGCGTGCGCGAGCTGCCGGCCGGCGAACCGGTGGGCTACGGCGCCAAGTTCCTCAGCCCGCGCCCGACCCGCGTGGGCGTTGTCGCCATGGGCTATGCCGACGGCTACCCACGCCAGGCGCCCACCGGCACCCCGGTGGTGGTGGCCGGCAAGCGCACCCAGCTGATCGGCCGGGTGTCGATGGACATGCTCTGCGTCGACCTCACCGAGGTGCCCGAGGCCACCGTCGGCAGCCCGGTGGAGCTGTGGGGCAAGCAAGTCCTGGCCAGCGACGTGGCGATGCAGGCCGGGACCATTCCGTACCAGATTTTCTGCAATCTCAAACGCGTGCCACTGGACTATATCGGCGAATAAGGCGCTGAAGCGGACAGGCTGCGGGGCTGTGTGTTGTAAATACTGAACGGCATTGCCATCATATCGTTCACACTACCCCCATCTCGACCGATTCAGGAGGCTCCAGCTTTGGACGTCGGTGAACGACTGCAAGCCATCCGCAAGCTCAAGGGCCTGTCCCAGCGCGAACTCGCCAAGCGCGCGGGGGTGACCAACAGCACCATCTCGATGATCGAGAAGAACAGCGTGAGCCCGTCAATCAGCTCCCTGCGCAAGGTGCTCAGCGGTATCCCCATGTCCATGGTCGAGTTCTTCTCGGTGGAGCTGGCGCCGGAAAGCCCGACCCAGATCGTCTACAAGGCCCACGAGCTGATCGACATCTCCGACGGCGCGGTGACCATGAAACTGGTCGGCAAGTCGCATCCCAACCGGGCCATCGCCTTCCTCACCGAGGTCTACCCGCCGGGTGCCGACACTGGCGCGGAAATGCTCACCCACGACGGCGAAGAGACCGGCATCCTGCTTGAAGGCCGCCTGGAGCTGGTGGTTGGTACCGAGATCTTCATTCTCGAGGCCGGCGACAGCTATTACTTCGAAAGCACCCGTCCACACCGCTTTCGCAACCCGTTCGAGGAGCCGGCACGTTTGATCAGCGCGGCGACCCCGTCGAACTTTTGATCCAGCGCAGTGCATTGATTCGCCAATACCCTTTCCCTGAGTGTGGTCGTTTCACGCCTTCCGGGTTCCCGCTATACTTTTCAACGCTCGCAATTCCGTGGCCGCGGGCGTGATTAGCCACCATGAGGGTGTTCGCGTGAACCAAATCAAGAAGATGCTGGCCGTACCAGCAGCCGTATTCGCCCTTTGGGCAATGAGCGCAACCGCTGCAACCAACGACGACATCGCCAAGCGCCTCGAGCCGGTCGGCCAGGTGTGCGTCCAGGGCCAGGAATGCAAGGGCATGGAAGTGGCCGCCACTGCCGGCGGCGGCGGTGCCAAGACACCGGACGAGATCATTGCCAAGCACTGCAACGCCTGCCATGGCACGGGCCTGCTGAACGCGCCGAAGATCGGCGACACCGCGGCGTGGAAAGAGCGTGCCGATCACCAGGGCGGCCTTGACGGCATCCTGGCCAAGGCTATCACCGGGATCAACGCCATGCCGCCGAAGGGCACCTGCGCCGATTGCTCGGATGAAGACCTGAAGGGTGCGATCAAGAAGATGTCCGGGCTGTAAGCCATAGATGGAATACACAAGGCCCGCCTATCCTGGCGGGCTTTGTTTTTGCACCTGGAGTCCTATAGGCTGATACCTGGTATTTTTACCAGTACTCTGTTTCAGGTGTGGTCATGATAATAATGCACCCAACCGTGGCAGAGGGTGCGTCATGCTGAGCGACAAAAGAGTTAGTGCTTTGTTGGCGGTGGCTCAACAGCGATCGATTCTGACTAGGGTCAACCCCTGCTGTTCGCTGCAGAGCGTTGCCTATTCACCTTACGGCTACCATCCTGAGCTGACGATTAGCCTCGGTTTTAATGGGGAGCGATTAGAACCGATAACCGGGCATTATCTTTTGGGTAATGGCTATCGTGCATTTAATCCAGTACTGATGCGCTTCAGTAGCCCAGACTCCCTGAGCCCATTTGCGCGGGGTGGTTTGAATGCGTATGCATACTGCCTGGGGGATCCAGTAAACCATCGCGACCCAAGTGGTCACACCATAGAGCGTTACTTTGTTAGCGCTTTCGAAAGACTTTTGCGGAATGCACCGGATGTAATGGAAGCTTCTCTTACAGGTCAGAATTCGTTGGCGCTGAAGTTGATTTCTCTACATGGAAGCGATAAGGCAAATGAGCACTCGTTGAGAAATGGGGTGTCGTCGGCGTTTTCGGAAAGGAAAACTAATGGGGCTGGTTTTTATACCACGCCAAAACCTAAAAAAGCCAACGGCTACGCTAGAAATTCCACTGACGGAGGGTATGTCTACGGAGTGTTTGCAAAGCAGCCTGAAATTTTTGTGCCAGAAGTGCATTATGTACAATACTCTTCAGGTGTATTGTTATTCCTCGAGCCTGCATTTGAGTTTCTTGTCGTGCAGAAAGAAATTGTAGGGCCAATGCATTTCAACGCTAAGTATGTAGAGTTTGAAAAATATTCAGGTATCAAGTTTTCAAAAGATCTGAGTCATCCATTGAGTAACTACGACGGCCCCTGGGAGGCGTGGTATATAGTTGATCAGTCGACCGGTATGAGGTCGGAGCCCGCAACCAACCCGCATGGACCACTGTCCAACCCCTGAACCCACGGACGACTCAGGAGGCCGAGATGTACCTCTGCTCCATTGATCAGGCTGTCGAGCAGACCCTGTCACGCCTTCCTGCCCACATCCACATGGGTCTTCCTTTGGGCCTGGGCAAGCCCAATGCCTTCGTCAATGCCCTGTATGCCCGGGTGAAGGCACTACCGGAGCGGCGGTTGACCATCTACACGGCCCTGTCGTTAGGCCGTCCATCTCTGGGTGATGGCTTGCAACGGCGCTTTATCGAGCCCTTCATCGAGCGTGTGTTCGCCGACTATGAAGAGCTCACCTACCTGGCCGACCTGCGTGCCGACCGACTGCCACCAAACATCCGTGTCGAGCAGTTCTTCATGCAGCCTGGCAGCCTGCTGCACAGCGAGGCTGCGCAGCAGGACTACGTCAGCAGTAACTACAGCCACGCGGCCCGCGACATCAACGCCAAGGGCCTGAACCTGGTTGCGCAGCTGGTGGCGGCCACACCAGAAAGGCCTGACCACCTGAGCCTGGCCTGCAATCCCGATATCACCCTCGACCTGTTGCCAATGATCGCCCGGCGCCGAGCCGCCGGCGAGACCATCCTGGTGCTTGGCCAGGTCCACGACGAACTGCCCTACATGCCTGGGGACTCGGAGCTGGAACTGACGCAGTTCGACCTGCTGATCGACCAGCCTGAACGCCGTCGGCTGTTCTCCACGCCGAACATGCCGGTGAACACCCAGGACCACTGCATCGGCCTGCATGCCAGCGCCCTGGTGCGTGACGGCGGCACCCTGCAGATCGGCATCGGTGCCATGGGTGATGCGATCACGGCGGCACTGCTGGCGCGCCAGGGCGACAACGAGGGCTATCGTGCGCTGCTCGATGAGCTGGATATCGGCCCATGGCAGGCGCTGATCGAGCGGGAAGGGGGTCTGGATACCTTCGCCCAGGGGCTGTACGGCTGCAGCGAGATGTTCGTCAATGGCCTGCTGGCACTGGCCGACGCCGGGGTGGTGCGCCGCCCTGCCGACGAGCAGGGGGTGCTGATCCATGGCGGGTTCTTCCTCGGGCCACGGGCGTTCTACCAGCGCCTGCGCGAGATGCCGTTGGAGCAGCGCGCACGGTTCGCCATGAGCGCCATCAGCTTCATCAACGAGCTCTATGGCCAGGAGGAGCGCAAGCGTCGCCAGCGGCGGGATGCGCGCTTCATCAACACAGTATTCGGCATGACCCTGCTGGGTGCGGGGGTTGCCGACCAGCTCGAGGATGGCCGGGTACTCAGCGGCGTGGGCGGGCAATACAACTTCGTCGCCCAGGGGCATGCGCTGGAGGGCGGTCGTTCAATCCTGTTGCTGCGCAGTTGGCGCGAGGCCGGTGGCGAGGTCACCTCCAACCTCTACTGGACCTACGGCCACTGCACCATTCCCCGGCACCTGCGGGACATCGTGATCACCGAGTACGGCATCGCCGACTTGCGTGGGCAGACCGACAGCGAGGTGATCGCACGGTTGCTGGCGATCAGTGACTCACGTTTTCAGCGCGAGCTGATGGAGCAGGCCAAGGCGGCGGGCAAGCTGGCCAAGGACTTCGAGCTGGATGCGCGGTTCATGGACAACACGCCTGAGCGGCTCGAGGCTATTCGGGCACGGCATGCGCGGTTGTTCCCGGAGTATCCGCTGGGGACTGATTTCACGGCAGAGGAGCGGGATCTGTTGCGGGCGCTGAACTGGTTGAAGAGCAAGTTCAAGCTGAGCGAGGTTCTGGAGTTGGGCAAGGCGGCATTGGATGCGCCGGGGCCCGAGGGGTATGGGGTAGCGTTGGCGAGGATGGGGCTGGGTGAGCCACAGGGGTTGAAGGAGGAGTTGTATCAGCGGTTGCTGTTGGCGGCGCTTCAGGCCACGCGGCAATGACGGGCATTCCTGGCCCCCTGTAGGAGCGGCCTTGTGCCGCGAAAGGGCCGCAAAGCGGCCCCGGCGATCTGTGCATGAACGCTGAAATGCTGGGGCCGCTGCGCGCCCCTTTCGCGGCACAAGGCCGCTCCTACAGGGTACGCGCAAGGCTTTACTCGATGAAGGTGACCACGCCGCCTTCCAGTGACTTGACCCGGGCCAGCGATTCGACGCGGTAACCCTGGCTGTCCAGCTCGGCACGGCCGCCCTGGAACGACTTCTCGATGACGATGCCCAGGCCGGCCACGGTGGCGCCGGCCTGCTTGATGATCGAGATCAGTGCCTGGGACGCCTTGCCGTTGGCCAGGAAGTCGTCGATCACCAGCACGCGGTCGCTGCTGTTGAGATGGCGCGGCGAGATGGCCACGGTGTTCTCGGTCTGCTTGGTGAAGGAGTACACCGAGGCAGTCAGCAGGTTCTCGGTCAGGGTCAGCGACTGGTGCTTGCGGGCGAAGATCACCGGCACGCCGAGCTTCAGGCCGGTCATTACCGCCGGGGCGATGCCGGAGGCTTCGATGGTGACGATCTTGGTCACGCCCGAATCGGCGAACAGGCGGGCGAACTCGTCACCGATCAGCTGCATCAGCGCCGGGTCGATCTGGTGGTTGAGAAACGCGTCGACTTTGAGAACCTGGTCGGAAAGCACGATGCCTTCTTCGCGAATCTTCTGCTGCAGTGCTTCCACTGTTTTTTCCTCGATGTAGATAGTGGCCTGTATGGCCGATTTGTAAGCCCAACTTCGGCGCCAGACTTCGTCACACTGCGTTGCCGCTCCTCGCCGTAGCTGGGCTACGACTCGTCGCGGCGCCTTGTGTGCCGAACCCTGGCACTCGAATTTGAGCTCACAAATCGGCCATACAAGCCACCGTGGCCGCAAGAAGCGGCAAAGTTTAAGAGTAATGGTTGATCAGCGTTTGAGCATCGCCCGGATATCGGCCAGGGCGTTGTTGCCGCGCGCGGCTTTCACTTCCACGGGCGCATCGTCCAGGCCTTCCCAGGCCAGGTCATCCGGCGGCAGTTCGTCGAGGAACCGGCTCGGGGTGCAGTCGATGATTTCGCCGTACTGCTTGCGCTTGGCGGCGAAGGTGAAGGCCAGGGTCTGGCGCGCGCGGGTGATGCCCACGTAGGCCAGGCGGCGTTCCTCTTCGATGGTGTCGGCTTCGATGCTCGAGCGGTGGGGAAGAATCTCCTCCTCCATGCCCATGATGAACACGTAGGGGAACTCCAGGCCCTTGGAGGCGTGCAGGGTCATCATCTGCACGCCTTCGGCGTTCTCTTCCTCTTCCTGCTGGCGCTCGAGCATGTCGCGCAGCACCAGCTTGCCGATGGCATCCTCGATGGTCATGTCACCCTCTTCATCCTTCTCGAGGGTGTTCTTCAGCGCTTCGACCAGGAACCAGACGTTGCTGATGCGGAACTCCGCGGCCTTGTCGCTGGCGGTCTGCTGGCGGATCCAGTTCTCGTAGTCGATGTCGCGGATCATCTCGTGCAGCGCGGCGATCGGATCTTCCAGGGCGACCTTGTGGCGCACCCCGTCGAGCCAGTGCTTGAAGCGCTGCAGGCGCTCGGTGTAGCGGGCATCCAGGTGCTCGCCCAGGCCCAGCTCCTCGCTGGCGGCGTACATCGAGATGCCGCGCTCGGTGGAATAGTTACCGAGCTTCTCGAGGGTGGTCGAGCCGATCTCACGGCGCGGCACGTTGATCACCCGCAGGTAGGCGTTGTCGTCGTCCGGATTCACCAGCAGGCGCAGGTAGGCCATCAGGTCCTTGACCTCCTGGCGGCCGAAGAAGCTGTTGCCGCCGGAGAGGCGGTACGGCACCTGGTGGTGCTGCAGCTTCAGTTCGATCAGCTTGGCCTGGTAGTTGCCCCGGTAGAGGATGGCGAAGTCGCTGTACGGGCGGTTGGTGCGCAGGTGCAGGGTGAGGATTTCCATGGCCACGCGCTCGGCCTCGGCTTCCTCGTTCTTGCAGCGGATCACGCGGATCTCGTCGCCCACGCCCATCTCGCTCCACAGTTCCTTCTCGAAGGCATGGGGGTTGTTGGCGATCAGCACGTTGGCGCAGCGCAGGATGCGGCTGGTGGAGCGGTAGTTCTGCTCGAGCATGACGATCTTCAGGGAGGGGTAGTCCTCCTTGAGCAGCATCAGGTTCTCGGGGCGGGCGCCGCGCCAGGCGTAGATCGACTGGTCATCGTCGCCGACCACGGTGAACTGGTTGCGCATGCCGATCAGCATCTTCACCAGCAGGTATTGGCTGGCGTTGGTGTCCTGGTATTCGTCCACCAGCAGGTAGCGTACGCGGTTCTGCCAGCGTTCGAGCACGTCGGGGTGTTCCTGGAACAGCTTGACCGGCTGCAGGATCAGGTCATCGAAGTCCACCGCGTTGAACGCCTTGAGCGTGCGCTGGTAGTGGGTGTAGACGATGGCCGCGGTCTGCTCGCGCGGGTTGCGTGCCTTTTCCAGGGCCTCGGGCGGCAGGATCAGGTCGTTCTTCCAGGCACCGATCATGTTCTTGATCTCGTCGATGCCGTCGTCGCCGGAGTATTCCTTCTGCATGATGTCCGACAGCAACGCCTTGATGTCGGATTCGTCGAAGATCGAGAAGCCCGGCTTGTAGCCCAGGCGCTCGTGTTCCTTGCGGATGATGTTCAGGCCCAGGTTGTGGAAGGTGCACACCGTCAGGCCCCGGCCTTCCCCCGGGCGCAGCAGGGTGCCGACCCGCTCCTTCATCTCGCGCGCGGCCTTGTTGGTGAAGGTCATCGCCACGATGTACTGGGCACGGATGCCGCAGTTCTGGATCAGGTGGGCAATCTTGCGCGTGATCACGCTGGTCTTGCCGGAGCCTGCACCGGCGAGCACCAAAAGAGGGCCGCCGACGTAGTCTCGGGCTTCCTGTTGCCGGGGATTGAGTCGGGACATGCTAGAAACCGGGGGTAACCAGAAAATAGCCGCGCATTCTAGCAGGCATGGGGCTGTTAATGCGCGACCGTCTGACGTTGTGATGCAGGGCGCGAATCGGATTTGCCGCATCTGCTACTTTCGCGCAGGATGCACGTCAGATTGCGTCGGGATGGCGGCCAGGGAAGGGCAACGACTAAAAGTGAAAATCATTTCCAATTAATCGGGTAGGATTGCCCGCGCTCGCCGTTCCACCGCCCATGTCTAAGGAGCCCGCTTGTCCACGCCTGTCGAACCCCTGCGTTTGCTGCTGTTGGCTGATGAGCCGGAGTGGGCCGTGCACCTGCGCGAGTGCCTGCAGCCGATGGACGGTAGCGTCGTGCTGCTGACCGCGCCCAACTGGGCGGCGGTGGACAGCTTGTTCGCCAATGACCGCCAGGCCGTGGTGCTGGCCACGCCCGAGCTGCAGCCGGCGCCGGGGCGTTGCGAGCTGCCGACCATCCTGCTGCTGGAGCAGGAGCCGGCCAGCGCGCCGCTGGGCGTCAGCGACTGGCTGGTGCTGGCGCAGCTGACCACTGACACCCTGCGTCGCTCGCTGCGTCATGTGCGCGAGCGCGGCGTGCTGGTGGCCACCCTGCAGCGCCTGGCCGAACAGGATCCGCTGACCGGTATCGCCAACCGCCAGGGCTTCCAGGCCCTGCTGACCGCGCGCCTGGCGGAGAACGAAGGCCGCGGCCTGGCGCTCGGCCACCTCGATCTGGACAACTTCCGCCACGTCAACGACGCCCTCGGCCACCAGGGTGGCGACCGGTTGATCCTGCAGGTGGTCGGTCGGTTGAAACACCAGTTGGAAGCGAGCGACCAGCTGGCACGCCTGGGCAGCGACGAGTTCGCCCTGTTGATCGACACCCGGCGCGACCCCAATCGCGCCGAGTGGATGGCCGAGCGCATCACCGAAGCGCTCACCGAGCCCTACTGGATCGACGGCGAGAGCCTGCTGCTCGGTTGCAGCCTGGGGATCGCCCATGCCCGCGCCCAGGCCGGCGCCGACCCGCTGATGTGGCACGCGCACATCGCCATGCGCCAGGCCAAGAGCAGCCAGGGCTGCACCTTCCATGTGTTCAACGAGCGCATCAACCGCAACGCCCGCAGCCTGGCTGACCTTGAGAGCGAGCTGCGCCGCGCCCTGCGCCGCGACGAGCTGGAGCTGCACTATCAACCGCGGCTCAACCTCGCCGACGGCCGCATCGTCGGGCTGGAGGCGCTGGTGCGCTGGAACCATCCCGAGCGCGGCCTGCTCGCGCCGAGCGAATTCGTGCCGTTGGCCGAGCAGAGCGGGTTGATCGTGCCGCTGGGCTACTGGGTGATCTCCCGGGCGCTGAGCGACATGCAGGCCCTGCGCGAGCGCGGCCTGGCGCCGCTGCACATGGCGGTAAACCTGAGCTTTCGCCAGTTCCAGGACAGCCAGCTGCTGGCCACCCTGAGCCGGCTGATCGTCGAGCACGGCGTCGATGCCCGCTGGCTGGAGTTCGAACTGACCGAGACCGCGGTGATGCGGCGCAACGAGCTGGTGCGCCAGACCATGGACGCCCTGGGGCGCCTGGGGGTGCGTTTCTCGCTGGATGACTTCGGGACCGGCTTCTCGTCGTTCGTGCACCTGAACAGCCTGCCGATCACCCTGCTCAAGGTCGATCGCAGTTTCGTCGGCGGCATGGAGCAGCGCGAGGAGAACGCCAAGCTGGTGCACGCGATGATCAACCTGGCGCACAACCTCAACCTGGAGGTGGTGGCCGAAGGGGTGGAGAGCGAGGAGCAGCTGGCGCTGCTGCGGGCGTTCGGTTGCGACCAGGTGCAGGGGTTCCTGGTAAGCCGGCCGTTACCGGTGGAGGCGTTGATCGAGTACCTGTTGCAGGTGCCGAGTCCTGGTCTGGTGCAGACCTTGTAGATCTCATGCAGCCTTTTCGCGACACAAGGCCGCTCCTACAGGGGATCGTGGTCTTCTGTAGGAGCGGCCTTGTGCCGCGAAAAGGGGCGCAAAGCGCCCCCGGCAATTTCAAGCCGTGAAGATGATCAACCGACCAGCATCCGCCCGGTCTCTTCCAGGTTCTCATGCCAGCTCAAGGCTTCGCGCAGGATATGCGGGGTATGCCCGCCACGCTGGCAGGCGCGCTCGAAGTAATCGTTCAGCGCGGCGCGGTAGTCCGGGTGCACGCAGTTGTCGATGATCACCCGGGCGCGCTCGCGCGGTGCCAGGCCACGCAGGTCGGCCAGGCCCACCTCGGTCACCAGGATGTCCACGTCGTGCTCGGTGTGGTCGACGTGGCTGACCATCGGCACCACGCTGGAAATCGCGCCGCCCTTGGCGATCGACTTGGTGACGAAGATCGCCAGGTGCGCGTTGCGGGCGAAGTCGCCCGAGCCACCGATGCCGTTCATCATCTTGGTGCCGCAGACGTGGGTGGAGTTGACGTTGCCGTAGATGTCGAACTCCAGCGCCGTGTTGATGCCGATGATCCCCAGGCGACGCACCACTTCAGGGTGGTTGGAGATCTCCTGCGGACGCAGCACCAGCTTGTCCTTGTAGCGCTCCAGGTTGCCGAACACGTCGGCGTTGCGGCGGCTCGACAGGGTGATCGAGCTGCCCGAGGCGAAGCTCAGCTTGCCGGCGTCGATCAGGTCGAAGGTCGAGTCCTGCAGCACTTCGGAGTACATGGTCAGGTTTTCGAACGGCGACTCGATCAGGCCGCACATCACCGCGTTGGCGATGCTGCCGATGCCGGCCTGCAGCGGGCCGAGGTTGTTGCTCATGCGCCCGGCGTCCACCTCGCCCTTGAGGAAGGCGATCAGGTGGTCGGCAATGCCCTGGGTCTCGTGGTCAGGCGGCAGCACGGTGGACGGCGAGTCCGGCTGGTCGCTGATGACGATGCCGACGATCTTGGCCGGGTCGATCGGGATCGCGGTGCTGCCGATGCGGTCGTCGACCTTCACCAGCGGGATCGGCGTGCGGGTCGGGCGGTAGGTCGGGATGTAGATGTCGTGCAGGCCTTCGAGGTTGGCATGGTGCGACAGGTTGATCTCGACGATGACCTGCTTGGCGAAGATCGCGAAGCTGGCCGAGTTGCCGACCGAGGTGGTCGGCACGATGTGGCCCTGTTCGGTGATCGCTACCGCTTCGATGACCGCGATGTCCGGCAGGGTGAGCTGTTTATTGCGCAGTTGCTCGACGGTTTCCGACAGGTGCTGGTCGATGAACATCACCTTGCCGTCGTTGATGGCCTTGCGCAGGGTGCTGTCGACCTGGAACGGCATGCGCCGGGCCAGCACGCCGGCCTCGGTCAGTTGCTTGTCCAGGTCGTTGCCCAGGCTGGCGCCGGTCATCAGGCTGATCTTCAGCGGCGACTGTTTTGCACGTTCGGCCAGTGCGTGGGGCACGGCCTTGGCTTCGCCGGCGCGGGTGAAACCGCTCATGCCGACGGTCATGCCGTCCTGGATCAGGCCAGCGGCGTCAGCCGCACTCATAACCTTGCTGTGCAGGGAGGACAAGCGGATACGATCACGGTACATGGATTGTTATCTCAGGCTACTGAAGCTACTGGAAGCGCAGTCTAGAGATTTCACCCGGAACCGTCCCGCGACCATGGTCGTAGGCGAAGGCCGGAAGTAGAGCCGTTGATCTGGATCAGGTAAATACGACAAACCCCGGGAATGACTTCCCGGGGTTTGTTCGACAGCAGCGGTTTCGTGGGAGCGGGCTTGCCCCGCGATGGCGATGCTGCATTCAAGCCATCATCGCGGGGCAAGCCCGCTCCCACAAAGCATCGCTCCTGCTATTACTCCACCGCCTTGACCATGTCCTCGATGACTTTCTTGGCGTCACCGAACACCATCATGGTCTTGTCCAGGTAGAACAGTTCGTTGTCCAGACCCGCATAGCCACTGGCCATGGAGCGTTTGTTGACGATGATGGTCTTGGCCTTGAAGGCTTCGAGGATCGGCATGCCGGCGATCGGCGACTTCGGATCGTTCTTCGCCGCCGGGTTGACCACGTCGTTGGCGCCCAGCACCAGCACCACGTCGGCCTGCCCGAACTCGGCGTTGATGTCCTCCATCTCGAACACCTGGTCGTACGGTACCTCGGCCTCGGCCAGCAGCACGTTCATGTGCCCGGGCATGCGCCCCGCCACCGGGTGGATCGCGTACTTCACGGTCACCCCGTTGTGGGTCAGCTTCTCGGTCAGTTCCTTGAGCGCGTGCTGGGCGCGGGCCACCGCCAGGCCATAGCCGGGGACGATGATCACGCTGTCGGCGTTGCTCAGCAGGAAGGTGGCGTCGTCGGCCGAGCCGGACTTCACCGGGCGCTGCTCCTTTGAACCCTGCGCGGCGCCGGCATCGGTATCGCCGCCGAAGCCGCCGAGGATGACGTTGAAGAACGAACGGTTCATCGCCTTGCACATGATGTACGAGAGGATCGCACCGCTGGAGCCCACCAGGGAACCGGCGATGATCAGCATCGAGTTGTTCAGCGAGAAGCCGATACCCGCCGCCGCCCAGCCCGAGTAGCTGTTGAGCATCGACACCACCACCGGCATGTCGGCGCCGCCGATCGGGATGATGATCAGCACGCCCATGACGAAGGCCAGGGCCAGCATCAGGGTGAAGGCGCTGTAGTGGCCGGTGAAGGTGAACAGCAGCCCCAGGGCGATGGTCGCCAGGCCCAGGATCAGGTTCAGCTTGTGCTGGCCGGCGAACTGTACCGGTGCGCCCTGGAACAGGCGGAACTTGTACTTGCCCGACAGCTTGCCGAAGGCGATCACCGAGCCCGAGAAGGTGACGGCACCGATGGCCGCGCCAAGGAACAGCTCCAGGCGATTGCCGGTGGGGATCGGGTCGCTGATGGCGGCGACGATACCCAGCGATTGCGGCTCGAGCACGGCAGCGATGGCGATGAACACCGCGGCCAGGCCGATCATGCTGTGCATGAAGGCGACCAGCTCGGGCATCTTGGTCATCTCGACGCGCTTGGCCATGATCGAGCCGGCGCTGCCGCCGACCAGCAGGCCGACGATGACGTAGCCGATGCCGGCGGTCGCAAGCTCTGCGCCAAGCTTGTAGATCAGGCCGACCGTGGTGAGGATGGCGATACCCATGCCGATCATGCCGAACAGGTTGCCGCGGCGTGAGGTAGTCGGATGCGAGAGTCCCTTGAGCGCCTGGATGAAGCAGACCGAGGCGACCAGGTACAGAAGCGTTACCAGATTCATGCTCATGCTTACTTCTGCCCCTCGCTCTTGGTTTTCTTCTTGAACATTTCCAGCATGCGGCGGGTGACCAGGAAGCCACCGAACACGTTGACCGCGGCAAGCGCCACGGCCAGGGTGCCCATGACCTTGCCGGCCGGGGTGACGGTCAGCGCGGCGGCCAGCATGGCGCCGACGATGACGATCGCGGAAATGGCGTTGGTGACCGCCATCAGCGGCGTGTGCAGGGCCGGGGTGACGTTCCACACCACGTGGTAGCCCACGTAGATGGCCAGCACGAAGATGATCAGGTTGTAGATGCCGTGGGAAATCAGCATGTCTTCCATTGTCGTGCTCCTCAGCCGTTCTTGCGCACGACTTGGCCGTCGCGGCACATCAGGCACGCGGCGACGATGTCGTCTTCGAGGTTGATGACCAGGTTGCCGTCCTTGTCGAACAGCAGCTTCATGAAGTCCAGCAGGTTGCGCGCGTACAGCGCCGAGGCATCGGCGCCGACCTGGGCCGGCAGGTTGGTCGGGCCGACGAGGGTCACGCCGTTGTGCATGACGACCTGATCGGCCACGGTCAGCGGGCAGTTGCCGCCCTGGGCCGCGGCAAGGTCGATGACCACCGAGCCGGGCTTCATCTGCGCCACGGTCTCGGCGCTGAGCAGGGTCGGCGCCTTGCGCCCGGGAATCAGCGCAGTGGTGATGACGATATCGGCCTGCCTGGCGCGCTCGTGCACGGCCTGGGCCTGACGCTGCATCCAGCTCGCCGGCATCGGCCGGGCATAGCCGCCGACGCCTTCGGCGCATTCGCGTTCTTCATCGGTCTCGTAGGGCACGTCGATGAACTTGGCCCCCAGCGATTCGATCTGCTCCTTCACCGCCGGACGCACGTCCGACGCTTCGATCACCGCACCCAGGCGTTTGGCCGTGGCGATGGCCTGCAGGCCGGCGACGCCGGCGCCGAGGATCAGCACGCGGGCGGCTTTCACCGTGCCTGCGGCGGTCATCAGCATGGGCATGAAGCGCGGGTAGTGGTGAGCCGCCAGCAGCACGGCCTTGTAGCCGGCGATGTTGGCCTGGGACGACAGCACGTCGAGGCTCTGGGCCCGCGAGGTGCGTGGCGCGGCTTCCAGGGCGAAGGCGGTGATGCCGCGTTCGGCCATCTTGCCGATCAGTTCGTTGTTGAAGGGGTTGAGCATGCCCGCCAACAGGCTGGTGCTGTTGATCAGCGCCAGTTCCTGATCATCGGGCGCGACCACCTTGAGTACCAGCTGCGCGCCGAAGGCGTCGGTGGCTTCACCCAGGGTGGCGCCCACGGCTTCATAGGCACTGTCGGGAATGCTGGCTTTGAGCCCTGCCCCCCGTTGCACGGTGACCTGATGGCCCTGGCCTACCAGTTTCTTGATGGTTTCCGGGGTCGCGGCGACCCTTGTCTCACCCGTCTGCGTCTCGAGAGGAACACCAATGTGCACGACTATGTCTCCTGCGGTGACCTTTATTGTCTTTATGGAAACCAGCGCACTTCGGGTGGTGCGGCTGGGCGGCCGTAGAGCACGACTCCGCCTGGTTCGAGGCGGGAGAGGCATTTTGCAGACGAACCCAGGGGCCTTCAACAGGTTCTGAAGCGAAACGAACTCAAAACTACAAGTCACCCTGTGACCGTATGTCGCAACGATTCCGATCGAGCCCGTCAAGTACGCGCTATTCGCAGCTTAGGGGAAAAAACGAAAAAATTTCGGCCGTTTTCGTTCGCGGCATTGTGAATGTCGCAAAATAAGCCGCAAACCCGCGCAGTCACTAGGGTTGCTACGGTTTTTCCGGTAAACGGAACAGATTACGAATTTGCGACAAATCCATATATCTGTAGGTGTTCAAAATAATTGACTACGGAGTCAGGTTGTCGCTTTATGGCCTCAGCTGGTGGCGGTGTACTGCTGTGCCTGCGCCACCAGCCAGTCGCGAAACGCCCGCAGCGAAGCGGACTCCACCTTTCGCTCAGGGATCATCAGATGGTAGGCCTTGTCGCTGGACAGGGCATGCCTGTTAGCGACCAGCAATCGACCTTCCTGCAACTCGCGCTGGATCAGGAACGGCGGAATCAGCGCGATGCCCATGTCGTGCATGGCGGCCTGGGCCAGCATGGAGAACAGTTCGTAGCGCGGGCCAGTCATGTCGCGCTCGACGCTCATGCCCAGGCCGTCGAACCATTGCCGCCAGGCATAGGGGCGCGTGGTCTGCTGCAGCAGGGGCAATTCGGCGATGCGCCGGGCGTCGAGGCTGGCTTGTCCGTCCAGCAACGCGGGGCTGCACACCGGCACGGGGTTCTCGCCCATCAGTCGGTGGGACTGGGTTCCGGACCAGTCGGCGTCGCCGAAATAGATGGCGGCGTCGAAGGGCGTGTCGGCGAACAGAAAGGGGCGGGTGCGGTTGGTCAGGTTGACCGTGACTTCGGGGTGGCGCTGCTGGAAGTCCTTCAGGCGCGGCAGCAGCCATTGCGTGCCGAAGGTCGGTACCACCGCCAGTTCGATCACGTTGGCGCCCTGCTGGCGCATCACCGAAAGCGTGTCGCGCTCCACCGCATCCAGCTGCGCAGCCACCTGGCGGCTGTAGGACAGCCCGGCTTCGGTCAGTTTCACGCCCCGGCGCGAGCGGCGGAACAGTTCGACATTGAGGAAGGCCTCAAGGCCACCGATCTGCCGACAGACGGCGCCCTGGGTCAGGGCCAGTTCCTGGGCGGCCTTGGTGAAGCTCTCGTGACGCGCGGCCGCCTCGAAGCAGACCAGGGCGGTGGTGCTGGGGATCTTGCGGCGCATGTACGTCAACCTCACTTGTAGGGCGTTGAACAGGGCATTTCGATGATTACGAAGTGAGAAAATATCACTAAACCGTGCGCAATCCTCGTTTGTCCCGCAGGCCGATCAGGCCTAGGATCAATCCAGCACAACAATTCGTTCCCATCTTTCGAGGAATCCGCACATGGCTGGCAAGGCAAGCTTCAACTGGATCGACCCGCTGCTGCTGGATCAGCAGCTCACTGAAGAAGAGCGCATGGTTCGCGACAGCGCCTATCAGTTCGCCCAGGACAAGCTGGCACCCCGTGTGCTGGAGGCGTTCCGCCACGAGCAGACAGACCCGGCGATCTTCCGCGAGATGGGTGAAGTCGGCCTGCTTGGCGCGACCATCCCCGAGCAGTACGGCGGTAGCGGCCTGAACTATGTGTGCTACGGCCTGATCGCCCGCGAGGTGGAACGCATCGACTCCGGTTACCGCTCGATGATGAGCGTGCAGTCGTCGCTGGTGATGGTGCCGATCAACGAGTTTGGTACCGAGGCACAGAAACAGAAGTACCTGCCGAAGCTGGCCAGCGGCGAGTGGATCGGCTGCTTCGGCCTGACCGAGCCCAACCATGGTTCCGACCCGGGTTCGATGATCACCCGCGCCCGCAAGGTCGACGGTGGCTATCGCCTGACCGGCAGCAAGATGTGGATCACCAACAGCCCGATCGCCGATGTGTTCGTGGTCTGGGCCAAGGATGATGCCGGCGATATCCGCGGCTTCGTGCTGGAGAAAGGCTGGGACGGCCTCAGCGCCCCGGCCATCCATGGCAAGGTGGGCCTGCGCGCCTCGATCACCGGCGAGATCGTCATGGACAACGTGTTCGTGCCGGAAGAGAACATCTTCCCGGACGTGCGTGGCCTCAAAGGTCCGTTCACCTGCCTGAACTCGGCCCGCTATGGCATCTCCTGGGGCGCCCTGGGCGCCGCCGAGGCCTGCTGGCACACTGCGCGCCAGTACACCCTGGACCGCCAGCAGTTCGGCCGCCCCTTGGCCGCCAACCAGCTGATCCAGAAGAAGCTGGCTGACATGCAGACCGAGATCACCCTGGCCCTGCAAGGTTGCCTGCGCCTGGGGCGGATGAAGGACGAAGGCACCGCGGCGGTCGAGATCACCTCGATCATGAAGCGCAACTCCTGCGGCAAGGCCCTGGACATCGCCCGTCTGGCTCGCGACATGCTGGGCGGCAATGGCATCTCCGACGAGTTCGGCGTGGCCCGCCATCTGGTCAACCTCGAGGTGGTCAACACCTACGAAGGGACCCATGACGTGCACGCGCTGATCCTTGGGCGTGCGCAGACCGGCATCCAGGCGTTCTATTAATAGAGGAGCCAGGCCATGGGCGCGCTTTCCCATCTGCGGGTGCTGGATCTTTCCCGGGTGCTGGCCGGCCCTTGGTCTGGCCAGATCCTGGCCGACCTTGGCGCCGATGTGATCAAGGTCGAGCGTCCGGGGGCGGGTGACGACACCCGTTCCTGGGGGCCGCCTTTCCTGCGCGACGCCCAGGGCGAGAACACCAGCGAGGCGGCCTACTACCTGTCGGCCAACCGCAACAAGCGCTCGGTGACCATAGACTTCACCCAGCCGGAAGGCCAGCGCCTGGTGCGCGAGCTGGCGGCGAAGTCGGATATCGTCATCGAGAACTTCAAGGTAGGCGGACTGGCGGCCTATGGGCTGGACTATCAGAGCCTGAAGGCGGTCAATCCCAAGCTCATCTACTGCTCGATCACCGGCTTCGGCCAGACCGGGCCGTATGCCAAGCGTGCCGGCTACGACTTCATGATCCAGGGGCTGGGTGGGCTGATGAGCCTGACCGGTCGCCCGGAGGGGGAGGAGGGTGCCGGGCCGATGAAGGTTGGTGTGGCGCTGACCGACATCCTCACCGGGCTGTATTCCACCGTGGCGATCCTGGCGGCCCTGGCGCACCGTGATCAGGCTGGTATTGGCCAGCACATCGACATGGCGTTGCTGGATGTACAGGTGGCCTGCCTGGCCAACCAGGCCATGAACTACCTCACAACCGGTACCGCGCCTCGCCGGTTGGGCAATGCGCACCCGAACATTGTGCCGTACCAGGATTTCCCGACGGCTGATGGCAACTTCATTCTTACCGTGGGCAATGACGGGCAGTTCCGCAAGTTCGCGGAAGTGGCCGGACAGGCGCACTGGGCGGATGACCCACGCTTTGCCACCAATAAACAGCGGGTGGCCAATCGCGCCGAGCTGATTCCGCTGATTCGCCAGGCCACGGTGTTCAAGACCACGGCCGAGTGGGTGAGTGAACTGGAGAAGGCGGGCGTGCCGTGTGGGCCGATCAACGACCTGGCGCAGATGTTCCAGGATCCGCAGGTGCTGGCCCGTGGGCTGGCGGTGAATGTTCCCCATCCGTTGGCGGGCAGTGTGCCGCAGGTGGCCAGCCCGATCCGGTTGTCGGAGACGCCGGTGGAGTATCGGCAGGCGCCGCCGTTGCTGGGGGAGCATACCGAGGTGGTGCTGGGGGAGGTGCTGGGGTTGGATGGAGAGGCGGTGCAGCGGCTTCGGGGGGCTGGGGTGTTGTGATGCTTTCTATATAGATATAGGAAGAAGCGGGGAGGCCGAGAGGTCGCCCCGCTTTGCTTTTTGGAGTTGCTTATATAGGTGTCGGGGCTGGCAGGTGCCTGTCTTGGGATTGGGTAGTGTGCGCGAGGTGGTCGCCTTGGGATTGTGGTGTGTCTCAGATGTGTTCGCCGAGGGTTCTCTGGCGCCTATGAGATCGAGCGCCGCCCGCGCGGCGCATCGCGGCACAAGGCCGCTCCTACATCTGTTTCGGGCCAATTGTTCCTGGGAGTGAGGCGGCGCCTGCCTTGGTGCACGCCGAAACCGCGTCGGGCCAACAAGGCTGGCAACCATGGCCTGACAGGTTCGGCACGTTGCAACAAATGTAGGAGCGGCCTTGTGCCGCGATGCGCCGCGCGGGCGGCGCTCGGTCTGATAGGCGCTGCAAGGCTTTCGGCGAACACCTGGCAGCCCTGACACGGTCTTTCCCCCCGATATTTCACTTTAATGAAATTAACGGTTGACGCCCTCTCAGATCCCCTTATAATGCGCCCCACTTCCAGCGACATCGGAACGAAAAACTCCTTGAATATCAAAGAGTTGATTGTTGAAGAGGGTT